>DAOMZK010000327.1:0-3836 GCA_035438035.1 Cyclobacteriaceae bacterium
ATGCAGATTGCCGGCTTCCCGTTTTCATCAAAGAAAATGTCTGGGCAAAGAAAGCTACACCGCAGACGGTCGCGATAATAGCTGAGTTGAGTCCGGTCATTCCAAACTTTGCCGGCAACAGTCCGAGCGGCAAAAGGAACATGGTGTAAATCATAATCTGAACAGCCGTGTTTAAATCCTTTCCACCACCGGAAGGCAACAGCTTAAATCCCGCTTTTTTATAATCATCATCCGCCACCCAGGCAATGGCCCAGAAATGGGGGAACTGCCAGATAAACTGGATGCCGAAAATAATCATCGCTTCGTGACTAATCTGACCTGTGGCAGCGGTCCACCCCAGCAAGGGAGGCAAAGCTCCTGGAAACGCTCCCACAAATACAGCTATCGGCCCGATCCGTTTCAATGGTGTGTACGCAAAACAATACAACAGCATGGAGACAATGGCTAATGTGAGCGTCAGCGGATTGGTGAATCTCCACAGAAGAAAAAGGCTGATCATTCCACATATACCGGCAAACACCAGGGCCTCAGAAACAGTAAGACGATGTGTGGGCAGCGGGCGGGTTTTGGTTCTTTCCATAATCGCATCGAAATCCTTTTCGATGACCTGATTGATCGCTACCGATGCACCTGACAGCAGGAAGGCTGACAACGTGAGTATGGCCAACACAAACCAGTCCAAGACGCCACGCGTGGCCAATCCATAGCCAAAGGCACAGGAAAATGCAACCAGCATAGAGAGCCTTGGCTTAAGCAACTCCACATAAGCCTTCGACTTAAGGGCAATGGAAATAGATGCGTTGGGGCTGGTAATCATCTTATATATTAACCTCTACTGACCGACTATTGTTTGATTCAAGGTATACCTGATACAACCATCCAAAAGTTATAACGGCTATCACCAGGTGAACCGGTTGAAGGTAAACAGGCACTCCGCCATAGGCCATCCCCACACCTGTCAACAGGGATGACAAAATTAGCAGGAATGGTGTAAGGGTTAAAGATTTTTTAGCGGATGTTTTTCGAAGTTTGAACCAAATTCCAACCACAATCCATACTACAACCCAAGAAAACGTTCTATGGATAGCGAAATTGACACCAATATGTGAAATCCACTCCTCTCGGGGCAAAGAGGATGCGACCCTATCAATTTGCTCGCGGACTTGGGTACCCAGAAATATCTGGATGAAAACTACGAACATCCCTCTCAGTAGCCAGGATTTATTTCCGTCTGCGGCGAATCCTCGCGTTTCTGAGGAATTGACCATCAGCCAAATTAAAATCGCAACCATTAACAACGCCAGGAACATATGAACCGTGATCGTCCAGGCCGTCAGGTTGGTGGAGACTACTATGGAGCCAAACCAGCCCTGGAAGATCACCAGGATCAACGTAGCAAGAGCGCCTTTGAAGAGTCGCGGATCAACTGACCGTGTCTTCCAAGATGAAACAAAGAGTGCGATAATCAGCAGACCAATAATGACACCCACAAGACGGTTAATATATTCCACCCAGGTCTTGGTAGCATTGAAATCCGCTTCGATCAAAATGGACCGGTCATTCACCAACTTGTCAGCGGTTTCATTGAGTCCAACCAGGCTGAGATACCGGGCAAACTTTTCATTCTTTTTTTGTCGGAACGCTGCGTATTCCTCTTTGTAGTTAGACGGGAGCTGATCAACTGAAGTGGGTGGAATCAATTTTCCAAAACAGGTGGGCCAATCCGGGCATCCCATGCCCGATCCTGTGCTGCGTACGATGCCGCCCACGAGGATTAAAATATAAACAGCGACCAGGGTTGATAAGCAAAGCTTATGAAAACGCCTGGTCGCTGAAGAGTTCAATTCAATTTCTACGCTCCGTGCTTTTTATCCTCCACAATGATTGCCCCGCCATTGCCCATTTCAAGTTTGATTAGCTCATTCTCATGTGGCAAATTTGATTCAGGTGTTTCAGAGTAAGGAATAGTCTGCGGGATATAATCATCCTTGGCTCCCGGTTTGCTGTAATCGTATGGCCAGCGGTATACTGTCGGAATAGGACCGGGCCAGTTGCCATGTTGCGGATGTCGTGGCGTAGTCCATTCGATGGTGGTGGCTAACCATGGATTAGCCGGTGCGAGTCTTCCCCGGAAAATACTGTAGAAGAAATTAAAGAGAAAGATAAATTGTGCAGACAGTGTAACTATCGCCGCAATACTCACCAGCATATTTAAGTCAGCGAACGAATTAAAGGTTTCGAAGTTCGTCCATGAATAATACCTGCGGGGGAAACCTGCGATACCAATATAGTGCATCGGGAAGAACACCATGTACACACCGATGAAGGTGAGCCAGAAGTGCAATGATCCCAATTTTTCGTCCATCATTCGGCCGAACATTTTAGGGAACCAGTGATATATGCCCGCAATCATTCCAAAGAATGATGCGCTGCCCATTACAAGGTGAAAGTGCGCCACCACAAAATAAGTATCGTGCAACTGGATATCCACCGCTGAGTTTCCGAGGAACAAACCCGTGATACCTCCGGTTAAGAAGAAGGACACCAGTCCGATGGAGAACAACATGGCTGCAGTAAATTTTATATTGCCCTTCCACAACGTAGTAACGTAGTTAAATATTTTTACAGCAGAAGGTACCGCGATGATCAGGGTAAGCAGGGTGAATATGGATCCCAGGAATGGATTCATACCAGTCACAAACATATGGTGCGCCCAGACCACAAAGGAGAGAATGGCGATGAAGAGCATCGAGCCCACCATGGCTTTATAACCAAAGATCGGCTTGCGTGAATTGGTCGCAATAATTTCTGACGTGATTCCCAATGCCGGCAGAAGCACAATGTACACTTCGGGGTGCCCGAGGAACCAGAATAAATGCTGGAAGAGGATGGGGCTCCCTCCCACATGAGGAAGGGCTTCACCTGCGATGTAGATGTCAGACAGGTAAAAACTTGTGCCAAAGCTGCGATCGAAAATCAACAGCAATGCAGCACCAAACAATACGGGGAATGAAAGCAATCCAATGATAGCGGTAAAGAAGAACGCCCAGATCGTCAACGGCAGACGGGTAAAAGACATACCCTGTGTGCGCATGTTGATGATGGTGGTGATATAGTTAATACCACCCAGCAATGTACTGACAATAAACAAAGCCATTGCCACGAGCCACAGCGTCATACCCGTTCCAGAACCATCCATTGCCTGTGGTAATGCACTCAACGGTGGATAAGCCGTCCAGCCGCCACTGGCGGGACCTGTTGAGATAAAGAATGAAGCAAACATGAACGCACTGGACAGGAAGAAGAACCAGTATGACAACATGTTCATGAATCCGGAGGCCATGTCGCGTGCGCCAACCTGCAGTGGAATAAGGAAATTGCTGAAGGTCCCGCTCAATCCGGCTGTCAAAACGAAGAACACCATAATGGTGCCGTGCATGGTGACCAATGCGAGATAAAATTCGGGATCCAATTTGCCATCGGCAGTAATCCATCCTCCGAGCAGCGGACGTAGCCATTCAAGATTGGCATCCGGGAAGCCCAGTTGCAAACGGAAAATAACGGACAGAACCCCACCAATGAGTGCCCATGCCATCCCCGTGATCAGGAATTGCTTGGCAATTACTTTGTGGTCCTGGCAGAAAATGTAGTTGGTCCAGAAATTACCATGGTGTTCGTGCTCCTCATGATCATCGTGTCCATGTACTTCTGTGTGTGCGTGTATATCAACTGTTGCCATTGTGTAGTATCTTCTATTTTACGATTGAGACCGTTTGTAACTCTCCTTGTTTCAAAGCACCGTTATCAGGCGCCATTCCCGATTTGATCATCGCAAA
>DAOMZK010000328.1:0-3832 GCA_035438035.1 Cyclobacteriaceae bacterium
ATTTTGCGGGCTTGAGTGAGCCCAGTCGCTCCGGCCATTCCACAAGGCACAGCTGATTGGAATCAAAATATTCTTCGACCCCAATGTCAAAAACATCCTTTTCGTTATTGAGGCGATAGAGATCAAAATGGCAAATCTTTTTATCAGCTTTTCCCTTATATTCATTTACTATCGAAAATGTCGGGCTGCTCATAGCTTCTGCAACCCCCAAAGCCTTACCAACCGCCTTAATAAGGGTTGTTTTTCCTGAACCCATTTCCCCGTCAATAAGCCAGACCTGCACTCCTTCAGCTGCTTGCAGCAGTTCCTCCACTACAGCATCCAACTTATTCAACTCCACATCCTCTCCGTCGTTCGCTGTTTGCCAGGCTTCAGGCATTTTTCGAAGATAATAAAATTAGCGGAATGATCATCTCTTCCAGGCTGACACCACCATGCTGGAATGTGTCTTTGTATAATCCGACATAGTAGTTGTAATTATTAGGGTAGGCAAAAAACTGGTCTTCAACTGCAAAGACATAGCTCGTCGAAACATTGGTCTTCGGCAAGAAAAACTTCTCCGGCTTGCTGATGGACATGATTTTGTCTCCTTCATAACCCAGGTTCTTTCCCTGCTTGTACCGCAGATTGGAATTGACACTCTTGTCGCCTATAATTTTAAATGGTCTTTTCACCCGGATGGTACCGTGGTCTGTCGTGATAATCACACGGGCCTTCCTCTCGGAAATTTTTTTCAGAATTTCCAGTAATGGTGAATGAAGAAACCAGGATTTGGTCAACGACCGGTACGCTGCTTCATCCGGTGCCAGTTCCCTGACCATAGCCATGTCCGTCCGGGCATGGGAAAGCATATCTACAAAATTGTAGACGATGACATTGAGGTCATTGTTAAACAGGTTGGAAACAGTGTCAGCCAGGTCCCTTCCCTCTTCCAGTTTTTTTATTTTATTGTAGGAGAATTTTATCTGGAGATTATTCCTTCGGATTTGCTTTTCGAGAAACAGATCTTCGGAATTATTCTTCCCCTCCTCCACATCTTCTCCAACCCAAAGATCAGGATGCATGCGCGCCATTTCTGAAGGAAGCATTCCTGAGAAAATGGCATTGCGGGCATAGGCTGTTGTGGTGGGCAATATTGAATAGTAGGTTTCTTCCTTTTCAATTGAAAAATACTCATGCAGTTCCGGTTCGATGGATTTCCACTGATCATAGCGGAGATTATCGATTACCATGAGGAAAGTAGGACGCGAAGCATTGACCTCAGGAAAAACTTTTTTCTTCATCACCTGGTGTGACAGCAACGGCTTGGGAACTTTGGGATCATTCAGCCACTCCTCGTAATGACGCTTGATGAACCGGCAGAAGTTGACATTCGCCTCCACTTTTTGTGACTCGAGCACCTCCGCCATGCTGGCGTCCGACTGGTCCATCTGCAGTTCCCAGAATACCAGTTTCTTATAGATGTCGGCCCATTCTTCATAGTTCATTTCATCCAGAAAGGCCATACTGATCTTTTGAAACTCCTGCTGATAGTTGGAGTTGGTCTTCTCCATGACCAGGACCTTCTTATCCAGAATCTTTTTTACAGCGATCAGGATTTGACTGGGATTAAGCGGCTTGATGAGATAGTCATCGATCTTGGCTCCGATGGCTTCCTCCATAATCTGCTCTTCTTCATTTTTAGTGATCATCACCACCGGCACATTGGGCTTGTTGGTTTTGATCAGGTTTAAAGCTTCCAGGCCAGACATGCCGGGCATATGCTCATCCAGAAAAACCACGTCATAATTCCTTGACTCACTCAGTTCTACAGCTTCGGCACCGTTATTTATAGGTGTTATATCATATCCACGTTGCTGGAGAAAAAGTATATGCGGTTTCAATAAATCAATCTCATCATCAGCCCACAAAATCGAATATCTTTGCATGGAATATTTTTTTACAAGTTAACACAATAGGACGTTGTTCTTTCAAGGTCAATATTTTGAGCAAGAATAAAATTATAAACGACCCGGTTTACGGGTTTATTCCGATCAAAAGCGAAAAAGTTTTTGATCTGATAGAACATCCCTTCCTTCAGCGGATGCGTCGCATTCGTCAGCTGGGCCTGGCTGAATTGGTGTATCCCGGCGCCATCCACACCCGTTTTCATCACGCGCTGGGTGCCGTTCACCTGATGCAGCAAGCCCTGGAAAACCTGCGCTATAAAGGAGTTGACCTTACGGATGAAGAGGTTGAGTCCGCACAAATTGCCATCCTTTTACACGATACCGGTCACGGGCCTTTTTCTCATGCCCTCGAAGAAACACTGCTGCACAACATAAGGCATGAGAGCATCTCCTTCCTCTTTATGAAAGAACTTAACCGGCAGTTTAATGGAGAACTCACATTGGCACTGAAAATATTTCAAAATACATATTCCAAAAAATTCCTGCACCAACTGGTCAGCTCTCAACTGGACATTGACCGCCTGGATTATCTTAACCGTGACAGTTTTTTTACGGGCGTTAGGGAAGGTGCTGTCGGTACAGACAGAATCATTGCCATGCTCAATGTGGTGAAAGGCAATCTGGTGGTGGAGGAAAAGGGGATCTACAACATTGAAAATTTCCTCAACGCACGCCGCCTCATGTACTGGCAGGTCTATTTGCATAAAACCAGTGTCAGCGCGGAAAGACTGTTGGTCAATATTATTCGACGGGCACAATACCTCGCAGGATCCGGCGAATCGATGACCGCCAGTGAATCCCTGTCTCTTTTTTTGAATCAATCTGTCACACTCGAAGACTTTAATAAGCCTGAAATTCTTAATCAATATGGTATGCTGGACGATCAGGATGTCTGGGGTGCGATCAAACACTGGCAATTCCACCGTGATCCGGTGCTGGCTCAATTATGCAAGATGCTGCTGGAAAGAAAACTCTTTCAAATCAGCTTGTCGTCTCATCCTATTCAGAAAACAAGAGTCGAAAAAGTGAGAGAAGCCATTGCCCGCGAATGGAAACTCCGTAAAAGTGATGTGCCCTACTTTTTTTCTCACGGGACAGTTTCCAACGAGGCTTACCTTTCCGAACGAAATGCGATCCAGATACTGATGAAATCCGGTGAACTGCTGGATGTGGCACAGGCTTCCGATCTTCCTCATATCAAGGCGATGAGTAAAATCGTGAAAAAAAATTACCTATGCTGGCCCAAAAACTTATCTTTGTAAGAAAGGTCCTGGCCGCCATTCTGCGGTAAAACCGGCGGATCATCAGACGCTTCGACTATGGAATTTACCTTGAAACAGATTGCAGGGATGTTAGGGGGTGAGGTGCGTGGTGACGGCTCTTTGAAAATCAATATGCTGGCGAAAATTCAGGATGCCCGCGTAGGACAAATTGCTTTTTTGGCCAATCCTAAATACGAGCAGTTTATCTATACAACCCAGGCCACTGCGGTAATTGTTCAAAAGCAATTCCAGCCGAAGAAAGAAATCCATGCAGCGCTGATACTAGTTGAAGATCCCTATTCAAGTTTTACCGCCCTCCTTGAAGAATATCACAAACTGATCAGTTTTCAAAAAACCGGAATTGAACAACCCAGTTTCATTGGAGAAAAAAGCACAACCGGAAAAAATATTTACCGCGGCGCCTTCTCCTACATTGGCAACGATGTGAAAATCGGAGACAACGTAAAGATTTATCCGCATGTATTTGTTGGAGACCATGTCGAACTGGGCAACAACGTCATACTTCATCCCAATGTAAAACTTTATGCGGGCACAAAGATTGGCAACCACTGCGTGCTGCATTCCGGTGCCGTAATTGGTTCGGATGGATTCGGCTTTGCT
>DAOMZK010000329.1:0-3824 GCA_035438035.1 Cyclobacteriaceae bacterium
GTATAGTGGCAGACACGCCTGACAAAGCAGTCGCTGCAGCCAAAGAACTACAGGCTGAAACCGGGACGAAATGGTTTGTCGTCAAGTCACAGATTCATGCCGGCGGTCGCGGTAAAGGAAGTATTAAAGAAACCGGATCCAAAGGTGTGGTCCTGGCCAAGAGCGTGGATGAAGTCTTTGAAAAATCAAAAGCCATTCTGGGGGGCACATTGGTGACGCATCAAACTGGTCCCGCAGGAAAGAAGGTCAATAAAGTATTGATTGCCCAGGATGTTTACTATCCCGGAGAAACACAGCCCAAAGAGTTCTATATGAGCATCTTGCTTGACCGTTCAAAAAGCAGGCCGGTGATCATGGCTTCTACTGAAGGAGGTATGAATATTGAAGATGTAGCGGCTGAGACACCTGAAAAAATAATAAAAGAATGGGTTGATCCATCTATCGGATTGCAGCCATTTCAGGCCAGAAAAGTCGCTTTTGCCCTCGGTTTGGAGGGGAACGCATTTAAGGAGATGGTGAAGTTTACTCACTCCCTGTACAATGCCTACATGAGCATTGATGCTTCCATGTTTGAAATCAATCCCGTCCTCAAGACTTCCGACAATAAAATTCTTGCAGTTGACGGCAAAGTCAATCTCGATGACAATGCACTCTATCGTCACAAAGACCTTGCAGAGTTGCGCGACATCAGCGAAGAAGATCCGTTGGAAGTTGAAGCTGGCGCTTCCGGACTTAATTACGTTAAGCTGGACGGCAACGTAGGATGTATGGTGAATGGCGCCGGACTGGCCATGGCCACGATGGATATCATCAAACTTTCTGGTGGTGATCCTGCCAATTTTCTGGATGTAGGTGGCGGTGCCAATGCGGAGACCGTTGAAGCCGGTTTCAGGATCATTCTGAAAGACCCTAATGTCAAAGCCATCCTGATCAACATCTTTGGAGGTATAGTCCGGTGTGATCGGGTTGCCAGCGGCGTTGTAGAGGCTTACAAGAAGGTTGGGAACATACCTGTACCCATCATAGTAAGGCTCCAGGGCACAAATGCTGAAGAAGGGGCTAAAATCATCCAGCAATCGGGATTAAAGGTATTTTCAGCCATATTACTGAAGGATGCCGCCCAGAAAATCAAGGAAGTTTTAGCCTGAAAAGGGGTTTCCTTCTTGGCTTTATTTTTATAAATTGCTGAAAATAACGGCTTTTTGATGAAAAAAATTGTCATTGTTGGCTTGTTGGGTCTCTTTATTGCCAATGCGGCCTGGTCGCAGAGTTTCTTTGCCATGAGGAGGGATCGGTCATTGATTTTGACCGTGGGGACAGGAACCTCATCTTACTACGGCGAATTGACCAATGATGGTGATTATCTTCAGGCTAATCCGAATTTTCACGCCGGTTTCCAGTATTATCTTAGCAGGAAGATTGCCGTCAGGTCAGAACTTTCCTGGTTTCAACTTTCAGGTGACGACTCCAAGGCACCGATCGAGTCCGGAAGGCAAGGAAGAAATCTTTCTTTTAAGTCCAATAACTTCGAGATAAGTTTTGTAGGGATCTATAATCTATATCCACAAGGAAGAAGTTTTTATCAAAGGCCGGCTTTTAATGTTTATGGATTCGCCGGGATTGGCTTTACCTATTTTAATCCCACTACACAGTATAAGGGCCAAACAGTTTCTCTGCACGACTATCAGACCGAATTAAAAAATTATAGCCTCGTAACTCCTGTAATTCCTTTAGGTCTTGGCATACGATTTAAGGTTGGACCATTTATGAATCTTTCATTTGAAGGTGGTTTCAGAAAAACATTTACGGACTATCTTGACGACGTAAGTACAGTGCATCATGATGCTTCCAAATACACAAACCCAGATGCTTATGCACTTTCAGATCGCCGTCCAGAAGTAGGGCTCGCCACTAAGGCTGAAGGAGATATCAGGGGTAATCCCAAAACGGATGACGCCTATATGCTCTACAGCGTTAAGCTCGAATACTATCTGCCTGTAAATTTCTTTCAGGGGGGCAATAAAAGTGCAAAAACCTTTAAGAATAAACGGAAGTCATTCTACCGCTACAATAAGCGGGGTGGCTTAAAATAATCACAGGTCATTAGAAATCATTACGTACTTGCTTCGTGTCCAGTACTTCATATCTCGAGTAATTACTTTTGTATTCTGGCACAAGTTCCTTCATCAAGGCAACCATCTTTAGTTCATTTTTGTCATTGGCCAGATCCTCAAATAGTTCAATATACTTGTTGATCTCAGAATAGGAGTATTCCTGAACTTTAGCAATCAGTATCTTTTCGTGATGCGTCGGAATGGTATTCTCGAGATTGGAAAGCAGTTCCTCGAAAAGCTTTTCTCCTTCGCGTAATCCGGTAAAGTGAATTTCGATATCGTGATCGGGCTCCAGGCCTGAAAGCCAAATCATTTTCTTTGCCAAATCCAAAATCTTAATGGATTTGCCCATATCGAATATGAATATCTCCCCGCCTCTCCCCATTGTGCCAGCCTCCAATACCAATTGGCAGGCCTCGGGAATAGTCATAAAATACCTGGTTATTTCCGGATGCGTCACAGTCACCGGTCCACCTACTTCAATTTGTTTTTTAAACAACGGTATGACGGATCCATTCGATCCCAATACATTTCCAAATCGGGTGGTTACAAAAGCGGTACGCGAAGTTTCCTGACCTTCCAGGTAGTTATTTAATGATTGGACGTATATCTCTGCAATTCGCTTGGAGCATCCCATTACATTGGTAGGATTCACTGCTTTATCGGTTGAGATCATTACGAATTTCTTCACATGATTTTCAACGGAGAGGTCGGCCAGCGCCTTGGTGCCCAGGATGTTGCAGATCACTGCTTCCGATGGATTGCTCTCCATCATCGGTACGTGCTTATAAGCTGCAGCATGATATACGATCTCGGGCTTATGTTCTTTAAAAATAGCTGCAATACGCTCCCTGTTGTTGATGTCAGCCAGGTAGGTTATGACCTTCACCTTCGTTGCCATCAGGATAAGTTCACGCTCCAGTTCGTATAATGGCGATTCAGCCTGATCAATGGCTATGATGCATTCAGGATGATGTTGAATCACTTGCCTGACCAACTCCATTCCAATCGATCCCGCAGCGCCGGTTATGCACACCCGTTTACCCTTCAGGTCTCTTTCCACATTTTCTTTATTCAACCTGATTGATTCTCTGCCCAATAAGTCTTCTATGTTGATTTCTTTAATCTGGTTAAAGCTCAACTCGCCTTTGGCCCATTTGTCAATGGGGGGTGTCATCCGCACGCGCACCCTGTGGTGAATGCATAAATCCACCAGTTCATTTCGGCGTTCCAACGTAATGTCCTTGGCAGCAATGACCAGTTCATCGAATGCCTGATCATTGAGCAAAAGCCCGAGGTCACTTTTGCGTGCGCTATAGATCGGGACGCCATCCAATACCTTCCCGATCTTATCCGGATTATCTTCAAGGAAGCCCATGGTGCGCATCCTTAAAGAAGAATCAATAACATGTCGTGTGATAATTCCAGTCTGGCCGGCTCCAAAAATAAGCACTCTGGTTCGCTTGAGCATTCTATCCTTGTAGAAGGAAAAAATGTACTTCACCAGCAGTCGGTAATTGAATAAAAAAAGGAATGATGACAGGAGGCTGATCAGCACTACGGAATAGGGCACTGCATTTCCCTGGTTGTTGTAAGAAAACAGCAGGTTCATGGCGATCACCAGCACCAGGTTGAGCACCACCATATAGAAAATCCGCACGCCGTCCTGCAGCCCGGTGTACCGGATTATTCCGCGGTAGCTTCCGGTCA
>DAOMZK010000330.1:0-3813 GCA_035438035.1 Cyclobacteriaceae bacterium
GTCTTTAAGTTGGTAGAATTCTCCGTTTTTTGAAGGAATCTCAATTCCGGATGCCATTCTTCCCATACCATAAAAAGTTTCAGACGCCGGATCAGCGAGCGCTACACCATCGATAAGAATTGAATAGTAGTGAAATCCCTCACTGATGGTATCAGTAGTTACGGTCCAAAAGCCTTCCGCATCTTTACTCATATCATACTTTTTCCCCAGATCCACCTGTACCTTCATTGCGTCAGGTGCTTTTATGCGAAAGAGAACTTTATTGTCCGTTAATATTTGTGGGAATTTTGCAGACCGAATATTAGTAGCTGCCGGTGTACCGGTCATAGTCGTATTATCTGTATTTTGAGCATGGACAATACTGATTGCCAGAATTAGAACGAGTGAAGGCAAATATTTTTTCATGTTATGAATTTATTTTACCAAAAGGTTACTTGAAAATCTGTTGCAATGTGTTGGTCAGGTAAAGTTTGCAATTCATCCAGGTGTGTCCACCCGGAACGATCAGGGGTTCAACCTTAAGTTTCTTTTCCTTGTACATCGCAATATTTTGCTTCACACTTTCATACAGAAAATCTTCTGTGCCAACACTGATGGTGAATAATTTGAGCTGCTTGTTGATGGCTGCAGCGTCGGGATTCCAGTCAGTGAAATTCTTTTTGAAATCATCTGTAGCCGTAAAGGGAGCATAGGAACAAACGTAGCCAAACATGTCTGTGTTGGTCAGCCCGATGTTCAGGGTTTGTCCGCCGCCAACAGAAAAGCCGGCGATGGCCCGGTGTGCACCATCTTTTGTAACCGGGTAGTTGGCCTCGACAAAGGGAATGATGTCCTGCATCATGTCAGCGGTAAATTTTTCTCTTGATGCAGGAAAGACATTGGCGTACGGCATAACGATGATCATCGGTTTGGCTTTTCCCTGAGCGATCAGATTGTCGGCGATGAGATTCGCCCGCCCGACTTTTGTCCAGGTTTCCTCTGTATCCGAACCACCATGAATAAGATATAACACAGGATATTTTGTCTTGCCATTGGCATTAAAGCCGGGAGGAGTATAGACCAGCAGGGTCCGGGTGGTACCCAGGGTGGAGGAGGGGTAAAAGCAATAACTGATTTTGCCGTGGGGAACATTTTGCAGGGAATGAATCAACGGCTGATCGCCCGGAATGTCTACGATGCTGCGTTTAAATCTTTCGTTGGCAAACACATACGTATTGTTGGGATCAGCAATTTGTACGCTGTCAATCCAAAAACTGTAGGGATAGATGTCAGGCTTCACCGGTGCCACCGTCACACTCCAGATGCCGGACGTGTCCTTGCTCAAGGGGATTGGTTTCGTGAGAAATTCACCCGATACGTAAACACGTTGAGCGGTCCGTGAGTAATACCTGAACGTTATGCTGTGGTCAGCATTGACATCAGGTGAGCTGATCGATGGCGGTCGTTGTGCAGACACGGTTAGAAAAACAAGGAATGAAAATATAATGGAAAGATTTATCCGTCGTTTCATATTGATATTTTTAAAGCTGTTTTATTTAAAAAGCAATTGTGTTGTTTCTGTCACATACGTTTTGACGTTCATCCAGGTATGGCCGCCTGGTGTGACGAGGCTTTTGTAATTCACATTTTTAGATTTCAGGTAATCCATGAATTCAACTGTCGGCTTGTACAGGAAGTCTTCATTTCCGACACTGACCCATAGTAGTTTCAGTTGCTTGTTGGTGATTGCTGGGCTTCCGCCGATTGCTTTGAAATCAGATTCCATTTCTGGTGTAGACAGGTAGGCACTATAACAGCAGATCCAGGAAAATTTATCCATGTTCCCGAACGCTGTACGCAGCGTCTGCCCGCCGCCCCGGGAGAATCCGCCGATCGCCCGGGTATCGCGGGTGCCGGGAGTGCGATAGTTTTTTTCTATGTAAGGAATAACATTCTTGACCATATCATCTCCAAAAGCTTTCGCACGTTTTATGGCGTCCGCACCTTCCCTTGATATTAAGTCTGCGGGTTTGGATTTACCTGTCTGCTCTGCGATGCGTGCGGCAGGATTTCCGTAAGGCATAACAACGATCATGGGCTGCGCCTTTCCTTCAGCAATCAGGTTGTCGAGTATAAAATTGGTGCGGCCCACTTTGTAAAATGTTTCTTCTGTATCCGTTGTACCACTGATAAGATAAAAAACCGGGTATTTTTTCGTGGGATTTTTGTCATAACCAGGAGGTGTATAGACCACAAGAGAACCGGTACTGCCTTCCAGTGAAGGATAATACTCGTAGGTCACTGTCCCGTGCGGCACATCCTTCATCGCATGGATCAGGGGTGGAGTGTCCTGAACATCTACGAGACTGGCCTTGAAGCGCTCGTTGGGAAAATAAGCAACGTTGGCCGGATCCATCACGGAGATGCCATCCACACGGAAGCTATACGGATAGATGTCAGGTTTCACTGGGCCTGTAGTCACTGACCAGATACCCACATCATCCTTTGTCATCGCAATGGGTTCTTTCAGAAACTGCCCGCTGAGTTTTACGTCTTTGGCCAATGGCGCCAGATAACGAAAGGTTATGGTTTTGTCAGTATTGACCTGGGGTGAAATTACAATTGGCCCTCTTGGCGGCTGACCGTCAGCACAAAAAGTGACTGCCAATAAAACGATTATTAGAATTGGTTTATGCATAAAAAAAATTGATTTAATTCCACTCAATCACAACCAATGAGACAGCCTGGCCTTCCATGTTCAATGGAATAGTCAGTGTTGAATCCGAAATTGTGATTTCTTTTACTTCCAATAGTTTCAGTTGTCCGGCTTTTTCAAGAATCTGATACTGCTCATCATTCACCTGTTGTGGTGAACCCATTTTTTTCCAGACCTCAAATGAATTGCTGTTTTGCTGGTCAATGCGATAATGTTTCACGGAAGCCTTCGATGATCCAATGCCCGTTATAACAAGTTCGACTGCAACAGCCGGACTGATCATATTCAGATCGTGATAATTCCACACCATTACTGCTGCTTGCCTGCCTTCAGTTGATGCCAAAGCATTAATATCGCGGTCTGCTTTTCTCACACTGCTGTCGCGAACGGCAAACACATCGTAGGCCAGATCACCGGACACGGCCACGCGGTCTCCCCGCATCATACCGAACATCCTGAAGACATTGAGTACAGGTTTATCCACGCCGTTAGTAGCCAGGTCGCGAAATCCGTTGAACCATGGCTGGTTTTCAAACTCAAAAGCCCAGGTGACCGCACCGGTAAAATTCACGCCAAAGTGATCGGCTAACTGGTATTTTCTTGCAAAGGCCGCTGCAGTGTAGCTGCTATATAAAGTTCCATTGCGATAAGCATTGGCTGGATAATTGTCCATTGAGCAGGCAGCACATCCCTCAGGATCTGACTCGCCGATGATAATCGGTTTGTTTTTTAACTCCGGGTAGGAGGCTACAACTTCAAATCCCTTTGAGATGTCCCGAAGCTGCGTACCGATGTTCATCAGGATGATGGAATCACCTTGAAGTTTGGGAGCTCCCTTGGCGTGAAAGGCAATGAAATCGATTGGTGAGCCAGTGGCACCCGTGACATAGTTTTTTCCGTGTACGGCATGATCAAGAAAGGCACGAAGGAATTTTTCTGCCTTATTCCATGAAGGACCCGTCGTATGGGGTCCGCCAAATTTTATGGTGGGGAGTGCTCGCTTGGCTGCGTCAGCAGAAAAATCATACAGCTTGTTATATTCTTCCTGTGTTCCTTTCCAGTATCCAATGTTGGGTTCATTCCACAGTTCCCAATACCATTTTTCAACTTCTTCTTTT
>DAOMZK010000331.1:0-3809 GCA_035438035.1 Cyclobacteriaceae bacterium
CATTGAGTTCCATAAAATTGATTGACGGATTCACAAGAATGGTATCCTTTGCCCTTACAATCCTTTCTCCTTCGCTACTCCATATCAATTCATTTGAAACCGGATTATACCGGATCGATTCAGGGTCTGGAGTATGACGGGGATCCTGCTTTGAATTGGGGTAAGTACTGCCATCTGCTTGCAGCAGGAAATGAACGTCCGTGAATTCCACTGAATCAATCCCCGAAGCTGAAATATTTATCCTTGCGGAATAGTAGCGTGCCGGGTTAATAGCTGAACGATCATCACATATCATGTGATACACATTGTGCGTCGCATCATAATCAATACCAGAGAGACCTCCCACTTTGGTGTTTCGGAATGGCTTATTGAAGGGCACTACGTATTCATTGATCAGCCGCAATCCGCTGATGGATGGAAGTTCGGTCTGAGCCTGAGCGATCGCACCGCAGGCGAGAAATAGAATGAGCAGAAAGCGACCGGATAGAATCAACTGAAAATCAAAAATTGAGCCCTCAATCTATCCAAAAGCAGGATAAATCAAAAAATCATTTTTGTGTGCGGTTAAGGACAGACGGAGAATGTCAATAGACCAGAACTTCTTACTTTTAGATAAATCAACTCAATCGTATGAAGAAAATTCTGATTTTTTGCCTCTTGTGGGCAGTCGAGCTGAAGGGTACGGAGTGTTCTGCCCAGACTCCGTCCCAAAAACCAAGAATACTGATCTACCACGACATGGAGGGTCTTTCCGGTGAGAATGACTGGCGCATGTTTAGCTATTCGCACCCTGAGCAATATAAGATAGGCAGAGAACTTCTAACTGCCGATGTAAATGCCGTTATCGGTGGATTATTTGAAGGTGGTGCCGGTACCGTTCAGGTGGTGGATGCACACGGCAGTGGTAACCAGGACCCTGATCTTCTCCTCGATAAATTGGACAAGCGTGCTTCGATGGTGTCACGGGATCAACCGTTTAGACAATATGTGGACATCGTTGAACCCAATGTATACGATGCTGTAGTATGTGTAGGTATGCACGCCAAGACGGGAAGTGGCGGATTTGCTTCTCATACTTTCACACTGGGAATGGATATTATTTTGAATGATCTATCGGTTACTGAAACCGAACTGGTAGCCTATTCCTGGGGCCGGGTAGGTGTCCCGGTAATTTTTGTTTCCGGCGACGATAAGTTGGCCGACGATTTAAGGACGATGCCCTGGATTGAATATGTCTCAGTAAAAAAGGCAACCAGTGCATCAACTGTTGAACTTCGACCCTGGGCTGAAGTGCGCCGTGATTTGTTTGACAAGGCAGCAAAGTCAATTCGCAATATCCCTATGGCTACCGCAATGAAATTAAATGAGCCTATAAAAGCCACTCTCCGTGTTGTGCCGCCAGCCAGTGTAGAGCGACTGAGAAATATGCCGGGTATAGACTATAAAGAAAACTCGGCAACTTTCATGGCTGAGAATTTCGCGAAGGCATATGATGGCGTTATCGCGATGATTGGAATTGCCACCACCGGGTACTATTCAATGACCACAGAAGTTATTAAGTCATTGCCCAATGGTAAGGCGGTTCAACTGCAAATCGATGACGCCCGTTACAACCGTTGGCTTGACTTTGAATCCGGAAGATGGAAACCAGAACCACTACCGGCTCCAGCCCCGCGGAAGTACTATGGTGCCCGATAAGCATTTTCAAACATGGCAAAATTTCTTACTTTATAGAATGATTTCGGAGGAGAGCAAGCGATTCATGCGGGAAGCCATACGTCTTTCCATAGAAAATGTGGAGAAAGGAAATGGTGGACCTTTTGGTGCAGTCATTGTAAAAAATGGAAGGATAATCGCGTCTGGTGTAAACCAGGTGACTTCATCTCATGATCCCACAGCGCATGCCGAAGTGGTCGCGATCAGAAGAGCTTGTGCCGAACTCAATTCTTTTCAGTTGGAAGGGTGCGAGATATATGCCAGTTGTGAACCTTGTCCCATGTGCCTGGGTGCCATCTATTGGGCACGACCCGATAAACTTTTCTATGCCTGCAGCAAGGAAGATGCAGGCAAAATAAATTTTGATGATGATTTTATCTACGCGGAACTGAAAAGGCCCGTAGCAGAGAGGAATTTGATAACTAATCAGCTTCTCAGAGAAGAAGCGTTGGAGGCCTTTAAAAAATGGACTTCAAGTACGGATAAAACAGAATATTGATCGTGCAATTCATCCTGAACGATAAGACTATTCAAACTGATAAGCCTGGTGGGATGACCCTTTTGGATTTTATCCGTTATGAAAAGCACCTCGCAGGTACAAAGATCGGCTGCAGGGAAGGTGACTGCGGTGCTTGTACGATTCTGGTTGGGGAATGGGTCGATGGCAAGATGAATTATCAATCCATGACATCCTGCATCACACCATTGATTAACGCAGCAGGAAAGCATATAGTGACCATTGAGGGCTTGAATATGAATGAGTTAAGTCCTGTACAAAAAGCAATGGTTGATGAAGGAGGAACGCAGTGTGGGTTTTGTACAGTTGGATTTATAGTGTCATTATCTGGCTATTGTATGCAGGGCGAGGCACCTACTACGGGGGGTAGTATTGAAGCCATCGATGGGAATATCTGCCGTTGTACCGGCTATAAATCCATCGAAAGAGCAGCCCATGAAATTAATGCCCGCCTGGCAGCAAAAGATATTAAGAATCCTGTGTCATGGCTGGTAAAGAACGCGTTCATTCCGGGTTATTTTATTAAAATTCCTGAACGGTTAGCCTTGCTGACCGGGCACAAATCCCAGGCTAACGGAGCCAAACTGCATAAGCGAGTGGGTGGTGGAACCGATCTGTATGTTCAGAAACCAGAAGAGATGGTTGACCATGAAGTGGATAGACTATTCGGCAGGAGCGATTTGTCTGGAATAGGCATAAGTGCAAATGGAAAACAGGTAACCATCGGTGGCGGTTCAACAGTTACAGATCTTTTAATGTCGCCTGTAATGAATTCGCTGTTTCCCAACTTGAAAAAATACATCAAGCTGGTATCCTCAACGCCCATCCGGAATATGGGCACCCTTGCAGGAAATTTTGTGAATGCATCTCCGATAGGAGATATGACTATCTTTTTTCTCGCACTCAATGTTTCAGTCAATCTGAAAAAACCGGATAACAGTTCGCGAACGATTCTCCTTAGGGATTTTTACACAGGATATAAAATGCTCGATAAACTTCCCGAAGAATACATTCATTCTTTCAGTTTTGAATCACCGGGTAAGGATTCTCTTTTCAATTTTGAAAAAGTAAGCAAGCGAACCAATCTCGATATTGCCAGTGCCAATTCGGCGATAAGCCTGAGAATAGTGGGTGAAAAAATAAGTGATGTCCACCTTTCTGCTGGAGGTGTTGGGCCGGTGCCCCTGTATCTTCGCAAAACTTGTGAGTATTTACGGGGCAAACTGCTAACGCCGGATTTAATTTCAGATGCAGTTGAAATTATACACCAAGAGATTTCACCCATCAGTGATGCCCGCGGCACCAAAGAGTATAAAATACTTTTGCTTCGCCAGATCTTCTTCGCTCATTTCATAGAACTCTTTCCTGAAAAAATTGAAATGGATTTGCTGGTATGAAGAATATTGATTCAAGAGGACATGTCCGGGGCGAATCCATCTACCTTGATGATATTCCGGTTCAACGTGGGACGTTGTATGCAGCAGTATTTGATTCACCGTGTGCCCACGGAATCATAAAAAAAGTAGACTACACGAAAGCGGCAGCATTTCCAGGTGTGGTAAGAATTATTACCAGC
>DAOMZK010000332.1:0-3804 GCA_035438035.1 Cyclobacteriaceae bacterium
ACGAAGACAACGGAGATACTGACCCTGCAAAAAAGATGGGAAGCAGCGGGCCCCATTCCTCACTCAAAGTCAAAGGATATCAATAAAAAGTTCTGGAGCTCTTTTAAGTCCTTTTTCAATAACAAGGGAATTTTCTTTAAGAAACTGGATGAGTCAAGGTCTCAGAACCTCGCGCTTAAAAAAGAACTGATTCAGCAGGCAGAAGCATTGAAGACAGGACAGGGTGAAACAACTGCAAATGAGTTGAAAAAACTCCAGGTAAGGTGGAAGGAGATTGGACCTGTGCCCGAAAAATACCGGGACAAAATTTTTACCGAGTTCAAGGCAGCCTGCGATTTCTTTTTTGATCAGCGCAGAATAAAACTGGAAGCCACCGACCTTGAACAGGAAGAGAATCTAAAGAAGAAAGAATCAATTTGCAATTTGCTGGAGTCAATGACCCAGGATAAATCGGGCTCATTGCCAAGACTGAAGGAATTGCAAAGAGAGTTTCATGCGATTGGATTTGTCCCCAGGAATGCGGTCAACACAATTAAAGCGAGGTTCTCCTCCGCTGTGGATAAATTCCTGGCCTCAGTGGATGCCAGTCAGGAAGAAAAGGACTGTACGGTACTGGAGATTCAACTTGAGAATCTGAAGGGTGATCCTGAAGCGGGTCACAAGATTCACCAGCGTGAACAGGTGCTGAAGAAGAAAATAAGCAAAGCTGAAAATGATCTGGCCACATTAAAGAATAACCTGGAATTTTTCGGTCGTTCCAAAAATGCGGAGAAGATGAAGGCAGAATTCGCCGAACAGATCAATACACTGAATGGTGAACTGGTACAATTGAAGAGCCAATTGAAAACAATCAAGGCTGCTGCACGATAAGGCCCCCGAATGCACTAATTTTGGGAAACAAATTCATACAAGAATTGTGATGAAGAATTCATTTTATTTTTTATTAGTGACGTTGATTCTTGTGGGGTGTAAGAATGATGGTCCGCAGATTGTGAACACAACCGGTTCAGGCGCTACTGTATCCACCCTGGCAGGAAGTATTAACGGTTATGCCGATGGGGTGGGTGCGGCGGCGATGTTTGCCAGTCCGCAGGGCATAACCGTGGATTTCAATGGAAATATCTATGTGGCGGATAAATTCAATCAAAAAATCCGGAAGGTAACATCTACCGGAACGGTTACAACCCTGGCGGGAAGTTCGGCAGGATATGTCAACGGACTCGGAAGCAATGCCAAGTTCAACTATCCGTCAGGAGTGACGGTGGATGCTTTGGGAAATATTTACGTGGCGGATACAGAGAATCACAGCATAAGGAAAGTTACTTCAGCCGGATCAGTTACAACACTGGCAGGAGGTACGGCGGGGAATGTAGACGGAACAGGCGCAAACGCATCGTTTAATTTTCCCCAGGGCCTGGTTGTCGATCCTGGCGGCAATGTCTACGTGGCTGATACGGAGAACTTCAGAATCAGAAAAATAACGGCCGCCGGTGTAGTAACCACGTTTGCCGGCAGCACGGAAGGATTTACAGATGGTACAGGAACGGGGGCACAATTCACCTTCCCCACCAGCATTGCCATTGATGCAAGTGGTGCACTTTACGTTACTGATGCTTATAAGATTCGCAAAATAACTTCCGCCGGAGTTGTTACTACATTGGCCGGTGGATCCACATCTGGATTTGAAGATGGCATTGGAACGGCCGCCCGTTTCAGCAATCCTTTTGGCGTGGCTGTGGATGGTAGTGGAAATGTGTTTGTCACGGATTCCGATAATCACAAGATTCGAAAAATTACCTCTTCGGGCTTGGTGACCACCCTTGCCGGCAGCATTCCCGGCTACCTGGATGGTGAGGGGAAAGCTGCCCAATTCAATATTCCCACCGGCATTGTCCTCAATCCTGCGCAAGTTATTTATGTAGCCGAGCAGACCAATAACAAAATCAGGAAGATAGTTCAGTAAGTTCTGGTTTCATTTGTAAAACCCATTTCTTCACGTATTTTTGCGGCCTTTAATAGGCTCCTAGGCTCATCCCGATAACCATCGGGAGGTAGAGCAAACTGACTTGTAATCAGTAGGGAGTGATTTTAGCCTCCTTAGCTCAGCTGGTAGAGCAACTGACTTGTAATCAGTAGGTCGTTGGTTCGATTCCGACAGGGGGCTCATCAAAAAAGGCAGTTAGGCATTCGCCCACTGCCTTTTTTTATTATAATGAATGGAAGATACTTTTACTGAAATTAGATCCATGAAATTCATCAAAGAAAAGCTTCGATGGGGAATCCTCGGCTGCGGTGATGTGTGTGAAGTAAAAAGCGGTCCTGCTTTCAACAAGGTTGCCAATTCTGAATTGGTTGCCGTCATGCGCCGTGATAAAGAGAAAGCCGCGGACTACGCGCGCCGCCATCATGTACCCCGGTTCTATACAGATGCAGAGAGCCTCGTGAATGACAAGGAAGTGAATGCTATTTATATAGCCACGCCGCCTTCATTGCACGAACCCTATACTGAACTGGCCCTGAAATCGGATAAGCCGGTTTATGTGGAGAAACCGGTGACGCTGAATGCGGCATCCTGTGAACGCATGATCCATGCTTCGAAGAAATATGATAACCGGGTTTCAGTGGCGCATTACCGAAGGGGATTGCCCATATTTAAAAAGGTCAAATCGCTCATCCTTGAAGGTGCTATCGGCAACGTGATGTTCATCGAACTAAAAACTTTGCAACCTTCTGACAGCAAACTCATCACCCACACAAAGGACAACTGGCGGGTACAGCCTGACATTTCAGGCGGCGGATTATTCCACGATCTTTCACCGCACCAACTTGATATCCTGTACTGGATTTTCGGTGAACCTACTTCGGTAACAGGACACTCATGGAATCTGAGCAAAACTTCCGCAGCCCCTGACTTGACTATTCTCAATGCAGTCTATAACAATCCGTATAAAGGCAGGGAAGGAGATGTTTGTCTCAACGGAGTTTGGGGATTCAGTTTCGAAGAGCAAAGTGCTGCAGAGCATTGCATGGTGTACGGTGATAGGGGCAATATGCGTTTCTCATTTTTCAAAAAGTCCACAATTGAGTTGGTGACTACCGATGGAATCGAAACGCTTGAATTTGATTACCCGGAAAACATTCAACAACCTATGATTGATGCGGTGACGCGGTTCTTTCGCGGAGAAGGGCCTAATCCATGTTCTTTGGAGGAAGCGATGGTGACGATGAAAATGATGGATAGTACGCGGTAGAGGTTGCCACACCTGCCTTTGCCGGCAGGCGTGGCAAATAAACATCATCATTGCATGTCATCAATCAATTCATCTGTAAGTCGTAATTATTTTGGTGAATTCCTTAGCGGCTTGGTAAAATGTGACTCTTCCTCATCAGCATAATGGCAAACACAACAACCCAAATCATGAAAATGCCGATGTTGATGCGCTCCCAAAGTCCAATCCATGGTGTCGGACCATGGATCGGAATATTCGGAGCTTCCAGGGATGTCAGGATTCCAAAAGCACTTAACAACAAGATGGATGCAATGGTATAAACCTGGAATCGCTTACCGAGTGAGATAGCCCCGTATCCCATTATAACGACCATAAAGATAACGGTAATCATAGCCCAGAGGATATGAAGATTGTCTGTCAGTGTCGGTTCTATTCCGCGCATGTGCATAGGCGGCCAATAGAGGTTAAATGCAGAATAGGCCAATATCAAGACGCCGATAACTTTCAGCCGCCTGTTTCCTTTCCCTTTCCGTATTATGCCCAGTCCAAAGGCAGCGAAAAGTATGGGATACAG
>DAOMZK010000333.1:0-3801 GCA_035438035.1 Cyclobacteriaceae bacterium
ATGGATTCAATAACAACGGGGTGCAAAAAACGGGATTTTGGGTGGTATTGCAAAATAATAGCGAATGCAGTTGCGAGCAAAAGACCAAAAGCTTGCAAAGTTTGAAGAATAATTCTTAGCGTCCTTGGCGTCCCTGCCTACCGGTCTGGCAGGTTTGCGCGAACCCTATTTTAATATTCTTGAGAATCCTTCCTCACCCCTTTTATCTGCATCTTTGAGGTTATAATTTTACCGCTTTAGATATACTCCATGCAACGCCTGGGCCTCAGTCAGAACCTACAGCAGAAACTGTCACCTCAACAGATTCAGTTTATCAAATTGCTGCAAGTGCCGACGGCTGAATTGGAGAACCGCATCGAGGAGGAGCTGGAAATAAACCCGGCGCTGGAGGAAGGAGCGCAGGAAGAGACCGATGGACCAGAAGAGGACAATTCCAAGGAGGATGAAGGTGATCCAGTGGAATCGGATGGACAAGAAGATTCTACAACCGCTGAAGGTGAAGTCGATATCAAGGACTACCTGCAGGACGACGAATATGGCGGCTACAAAACCATGCCTGAAGGGGATGCTGATGAGGAGGAACATGAAATGCCGATACCCATGTCGTCTTCTCTCCATGAGAACCTGTCAACCCAATTGGGCTTTTTGGGATTGGATGAGAGAAAATTTGCCATTGGTAAGCAACTGGTAGGGAGCATTGAAAGTGATGGATATATCCGTCGTGACCTGGCCTCAATCGTAAACGACCTGGCCTTCTCTCAAAATATTGAAACCAACATTGAGGAGATCGAGGAGATTCTGAAAAAGATTCAGGCTTTTGATCCTCCCGGCATCGCGGCGAGGAACCTGCAGGAATGCCTGTCACTCCAACTGGAACGTATGGATGACGGACAGGATGTGGATGTTATCGTAGCGAAAAGAATCATTGGGGAGTGCTATGAGGAGTTTACCAAGAAACACTACTCCAAAATTCAAAAGAAACTGGACCTCGATGATGAGGATTATATTCGCGATGCCATCGACCTGATCATCAAGCTTAATCCCAAACCGGGCGGCGAAGTGATATCGGGTATGGTGAAGAACCAGTATGTGATACCCGATTTTATCCTCAGCAACAACAACGGAAAACTGGAGTTGTCACTGAATTCACGGAATGCACCAGAACTGCGGATCAGTAAATCCTATACGGAAATGTTCAAGGCTTATGACAAGAGTGACAAGAAGGACAAAAAGCTGAAGGAGGCCGTGAGTTTCGTGAAGCAAAAACTGGATTCGGCAAAATGGTTTATCGATGCCATCAAGCAGCGCCAGCAGACGTTGATGCGGACCATGAAGGCTATTATTGATTTTCAGTATGATTATTTCCTCGAAGGCGATGAAACCAAACTGCGACCGATGATCCTGAAAGACATTGCTGAGACTATCGGCATGGATATTTCAACCGTAAGCCGCGTGGCGAGCAGCAAGGCCATCCAAACCGACTTTGGAATTTTCCCTCTCAAGTATTTTTTCTCGGAAGGTATCGCTACCGACTCCGGTGAGGAGGTCAGCAGCCGTGAAGTGAAACAGATCATCAAAGAGCTGATTGATGGCGAAGACAAGAGCAAACCGTTCTCTGACGAAAAGATTGAGGAGATATTAAATCAGAAGGGCTACAACATCGCCAGGCGCACCGTAGCAAAGTACAGGGAACAATTGAATATTCCGGTAGCCCGTCTGCGAAAAGAATTGTAAGTGAGAATTGTCGCAACCTTCGTTTCGTGGATTTTTCATCCGTTGCTTTTCGCGACCTACCTCGTATTGTTATTGGGCTGGATCATGCCCCAGTTTTTACTTATCCCGGTAAATAAAACACTGACGTTTGCCGGATTGGTTTTCGTTATGACTTTCCTGTTGCCGGCCGCCAACTTGCTCATGTTTAAAGCCTTCGGCACACTGCCGTCGCTTCAGATGAAGGCGCGCAAAGAGAGGCTGGTGCCTTTTACTTTTATTTCAATAATCTATGTTGTGGTGACAATCATGTTCTTCTATAAAGTAAGTCACAATGTCAACTTCAATAAGGTGATGATGATCGCCACCGGGTTGATTGTACTGGCGACAGCAGCGACGTTTTTTGAAAAAGTGAGTATTCATAGCCTGGCCATTTGCGGTGCCATTGGTATCCTGCTCCCTTTAAACAAAGCCATTGAAAATGGGGCACTGATCGTTCCGACAATCACAGTGATCGTTATTGGCGGACTGGTAATGTCGTCGCGTCTTTATCTGAATGCGCATACACCCCGCCAGGTATTATATGGCGCGCTATTGGGATTTGCAGGCGCATTCTTTGGTATGGCAATTCTCTTTAAGACATAAATTAAAATTCTATGGCATTTCATTTTCTCCGATACGATGTGCAGCAGGGAGTTGCCACATTGACCTTAAACCGTCCTGAAGTGTACAACGCTTTGAATGATGAGATCACTTTCGAGTTGCAAGAGGCATGGAAGATGGCGGCGAAAGATGACAAAGTCAGGGTGGTTGTATTCACCGGGGAGGGCAAAGCATTTTGTTCAGGGCAGGATCTGAAATCAGGACAGCCTGGTCAAAAGCGTTCCTTCCTGGATTCCTTGCACAAGCGTTACAATCCCATTGTTCGCGCGATGAGAAATTTGCCCAAGCCGATCATCTGCAGATTGAACGGTGTAGCCGCCGGCGCGGGATGTTCACTGGCACTGGCCAGCGATATTATTGTGGCATCCGAAGAGGCAATACTGATTGAAGTCTTTATTAATATTGGACTCGTACCTGATTCGGGCTCTTCCTATTTTCTCCCGCGACTGGTGGGTTCGGCCAAGGCATTTGAAATGTGTGCCATGGGCAATAAGGTCAAAGCGCCAGAAGCGCTGACGATGGGACTGGTAAATAAAGTTGTGCCCGCTGCGCAGTTGGATGAAGCAGTCAAAGCTTACAGTGATTATTTCGCGAAAGCACCGACGAAAGCCATTGGCA
Organism: Cyclobacteriaceae bacterium; assembly: GCA_035438035.1. Classification (GTDB taxonomy): domain Bacteria; phylum Bacteroidota; class Bacteroidia; order Cytophagales; family Cyclobacteriaceae; genus ELB16-189. The sequence goes on from DAOMZK010000333.1 coordinate 2,992, forward strand.
TCATCAAAAGGATGTTGAATAAATCCACTACTTCAACCTTGGATGAGATGCTGGATTACGAGGCATACTGCCAGGAAACAGCCGGTTCCACCCATGACCACCAGGAAGGGGTGAAGGCATTTTTAGAGAAGAGAAAGCCGGAGTTTTTGGGGAAATAGTGCTTCCATTCTTCACCTCTTCTATTCTTCACTTCTTTTCTTAAATTTGCGGACTGTTTTCAGAAAAAGGGCCTGTAGCTTAACTGAATAAAGCATCTGACTACGGATCAGAAGACTCGGGGTTTGAATCCCTGCAGGCTCACGTGATATTCAGCCAGTTACGATTAGAGTTCGTAACTGGCTTTTATTTTTTTAAAGTCTTTTTAAAGTGACTGGTGTATTATAAAATCATATCTATTGAAGGATTATCCGCCTTTCTTCTTTGCCGTTATTATGATTAACACGGAGAATGTAAGCTCCCTTCTGAAAGTTTTTCGTTGAAATTTTAGTTATTTTTTCATTGTTGCGCAATGAAAAAACTTTTTCCTGCTTGTCATTAAACAATTGTATTTCATATGTCTGGTCAGATTTTGAGGAATTCGAGTTATCGTCAAGTGATATAAATAATTCATCGCTAGTCGGATTCGGATAAACCATTAGATAGTCATATTCACATGGAATGTAGTCTGGACCGTAGTATGAATCTTGTCCGCATGAGTTAGTCAAAGTTACATAAACGAATCCGTCTTGACCTTGATCACCATTAGAACTTACATTGGCGTGGTTTCCAGTTGAAGCACCAATTATCCTAAGGGCACCCCATGCTCCCCAT
>DAOMZK010000334.1:0-3794 GCA_035438035.1 Cyclobacteriaceae bacterium
CAAGAGAACAGCGCAAATCATGGGAGCAGCAGATACCAATTCTAAAGAACGCTCTTAAAGGTTATCGTGGGACTAGCTAACTATTTCATCCGCTAAAGGTTGGTCCCCCCGTCTCAAGGCGACCCACAGCATGGTAGTGATGTTAGATAGAAACCTCCCGATCATCCCAGCCCCAGGCAGCCACTATCAATGGCAATCTGTTGCTATCGCCTGGCAATCGACGGTAAGAGTCAAGTAAAGAGGCCAGCGTCAGGCCACCACATGGCCAGACTCTTGCCAGACCCTGGCCAGCGTTAGGCCAGCGGATTTTTGTAAAAATGGGGTTGGAAAATATTATCCCTGGCAATCAGCGGGTTGCAAATATTAACATTTGGCCCGTCCGGATTTCGACTGCTATTGATACTAAGGCTGTAGAAACCCATAAAACTATGAACTCTGCCAGCATTAACCCCGTCCTTCACTGGTTCAAAGAACTAATCACCAGCCCTCTGACTCTCCGCAGGGCAAGGGGTAAGGTGCAGTTGTTTCCACGCAGGGCCAAGCCAAAGAAATGGTCGGCAAACCAGAAAGAGAACCGCAACAAATTCCGGCTCGCCTCCGAATATGCCGAACGCGTCATAGCCAACGATGCAATCAAACAACTGTATGCGCAACGCATCAACCGCCGTAAATTCTCTGCTTATATGGTTGCCTTCACGGACTTCCTCACACCTCCAAGGATTGATGAAATCCGATTGGATTTTTACAGAGGCCGCGTCGAGGATATTATCACAATACATGCACATGATGACTTTGAGGTGACAAAGGTCTGGGTGACTATCACTCGCGCCGACGGTGCGTTGATTGAAGAAGGTGACGCTATTGCTGAGTATGATCGCGCGCCACGATGGCATTATTCAGCACAGGTCGCCAACCCCAGGCCCGGCGGCTGCGTGGTGAGAGCAACGGCGTATGACAGGCCGGGGAATACGGGGATGAAAGAGGTGAGGTTGATGGATTGGTAGGGAAGAATTGACGAGTGACTATTTACGATTTACGCCCCGATCGGTAGCACTGAAAATCTGTGCCTGGCCATTGACACTCTTGCGCAGATAGTCTTCTGCCATCTGCCTGCGGCTGCTGTTGCCGGTACACAACACGAGAATTTTTTTCATACGCCGACAACTTTGCTTCTCCGCTCCAGCAGGACCGTGTCTCTCCAGGCATCTTTCATCTTGCCAACTTTTTCACGGTATCCAACTTTCCTGAACCCACATTGCTCATGCACTTTAATGCTGGCCAGGTTTTCCGGGAATATCCCCGCCTGCAAGGTCCAGATGCCGTTGGTTTCACTGCTGGTAATCAATTCATCCAACAAAGTTTTACCAATACCCATTCCGCGGAATTTCTTTCCGACATACACGCTTACTTCCGCAACGCCTCCATACACACATCGTTCGCTCACCGGTGTGAGCGCGACCCAACCGGCAATTTCATTTTCTACCACAGCACAAAGCCGGCTGTGGTTCAGATGACCGTTGTCCCACGTTGGCCAGTCGGAAGCACGGGTCTCAAAAGTGGCGTGACCGGTGTCAATGCCCTCCTGGTAGATGGCTGCCACAGCAGGGTAGTGTGATTCGGTGAGCGGGACAATTTTCATTTCAGCAGCAAGCGGATTTTTCTTTGGCTTGACTTACTTCAGCATCACAACCGCATGCTGATTTGACGGAGTCTGAACTGACGGTGCAACAAGCAGAAGCGCCTTTCATTTCATAGTGCGGATCATTGAATTCTGCGTCCTCGTGAAAGTAATACACTTCCCATTGAACGCCGTCCGGATCATTGACCCAGAACTTATCCTGTTTGGCATAACAGCAGTGGGTACCGATCTCCTGTCGTGTGACAAGATTTTCTGCGTTGGCTGCTTCCAGCTTCTCATGGAGTTCGTCAAGTGTTTCCACCTGGAATCCAAGATGCCCGAAGTTGGACTGGACCCGGTCCTTGTTTTCCACAAAAGAGATGATCAGTGAGGGTTTCTCCAGCACATACTTGGCATATCCTGGTTTTACCTTGACGGGCTCCTGGTTGAAAAAAGAGGAATAGAATCCAATGGATTGAACGATGTCGCTCACATATAAGCTGACATGCATTCTGGGGAAGGCGTTATTCATATCGAAAGTTTTATTGGTTTAACAACATTTACTTTTTTCCAGCTTAACTGACATTTTAGAGAAATAGTCGCGCAGCCTGGCAATAGCCGTCTCATCCACACAATAACATATCGCATTGCCGTCAACATTTCCCTTGATGAGTCCTGCTGTTTTCAGTTCTTTCAGGTGCTGAGAGACCGTAGGTTGCGATAGGGGCAATTCATCCACGATGTCGCCGCAGATACAAGTGTCCACTTTAACAAGATATTCAACAATCGCCACCCGCGCCGGATGGGCAAGGGCCTTAATAAGGGTAGAAATCGAATTTTGCTTGTCCGTAAAGAATTCTGTCTTGGTAGCGCCCATGATCTTTATAAGTATATTGCAATATTACGATAAAGATAGGAAACGGGTTGCAGAAAGGAGAGATATTTTTAGTGGAAATGGGGAGGCTGGCTTCGCCCACCGTAGCCGTTTCGGCGAAGGTGGGTTAGCTGCCGGTGGGCAATTAAGCTAAATGGAAATATGTCGTTGGTGCTCGCGTGTGCGAAACACCAACTCACGGAATAGTGGAGCACTGCCACTCTTCACTCTTAAACCAGCATAATCGCCTGTCCCTTCTTCCCATTCACCCAAAACTGAATCGCAATCATCCCATCTCTTTTTTCAATGGCGAAAATCTGTGCGGGTTTGGCGACGGACTCCTGTTTTGCGCCGTACTGAACGTTGATGTAAACGTTGATGTCTGTGTCGACGACCTCGACTTTATCGAGTGTGATGGTAGCAAGCTGCGGCGAGGGCTTCAATGCCACCGCCACAATGTGGTTGATGACGAAGTCCGGACTGCTGATCCTGACAGCAGGATCAGTGTTGAATTTTTCATTCAGCTCTTCCTGGCTGGACAGCAGAAAGTAATTGACGCTGTCTTTGAATGTCAATTTGTTATTGAGCAAGTATCCGGATAATGGATTGAAGGCAAGGGTGGCAGGAGCGGGCTCGGTGGCCTGCACAGCATTGTCTACGCTCACACTGTCGGTAACGCCGGCCGTCTCTGCTTTTTTGGGATTGCAGGCCGCAGCCAAAAGGGAGACGCAGAACAGGAAGGTAATTTTTTTCATGCTTTGATCTTTTGAGTCTTTGTTTTTTTGCCGGTTTTAAGCTTGGTGAGTGTTTCACGGATGGCAATCTTCGGAAGCGATTCCATATTTGAAGATACGTATTTCCTGATTAAGCCGGGATGCCGGTCGGCGGCGCTGCGCAGCACCCAGGAGATGGCCTTGGTGATGAGTACTTCTTTTTCGCCCTTGAGGCGGTTGCAGTTTTCCAGTGCCAGTTCGGTCAACGCCGGATCTTCGGATTTTCGCAGGGGTGAACAGAGCAATACGATGGATGCCCTTCGCTTTTGTATGTTTTTACTTTTGGAAAAAGCAATCAGCAGGGGTCTCCACACCTTCCATTGTCCGGGGATTTCTGTCGCGGAATATTTTCCTGTACAAAGGGTGTCCACTTCTACCCAGCCGATGAGGTGATCCAGCCATTTGTCAAAAATACGGGGAGGAAATTTCCGCTGGGGAAAACGGGCGTAGTCGAGCAGGAAGCCCGCCATACATTTTTCAGTTGAAGATTTACCTGCGATGAGACTGGTGAGCACTTTTTCAAATTGAT
>DAOMZK010000335.1:0-3779 GCA_035438035.1 Cyclobacteriaceae bacterium
TTGCTGAATTCGTCCATATCAAAACCAAAACTCTCCCCTTCTCCGCTGCCCAAGGCGAGTTGGAAATAGTTGGCCAAAGCCTGGTAGATTTTTTTCAGGTAGTCGGCTGATGGATGAGACTGTAGCACTTTGGCGCGAAGACCTGCTACATCCGATTCGTGATTGATCACTGCTGCATAAGCCCGTTTCCCATCGCGGCCTGCCCGGCCTGCCTCCTGGTAATATGCCTCCAGGTTTTCAGGCAAGTCCATGTGTACCACTACACGGACATCCGATTTGTCTATACCCATACCAAAAGCATTCGTCGCCACCATGACCCGTCTGCCGCCACCCAGCCATTCTTCCTGCCGTTGCATCCTTTCCTGGTATGTCAACCCTGCATGATAGTAGGTGGCGCTGATCTTCTGTCTGTCGAGCCAGCGGGCAATTTCCACCGTAGCTTTTCGTGAGCGAACATACACGATGGCTGTGCCCGGTACTCTTTTCAGAATTTCCAGCAACTTCCCTTCCTTGTTCTCTGCTTTCCTCACCACAAATGAGAGATTGTCGCGAAGGAAAGTCCTTTGCATGATCTCCGGATTCTTCAGCGAAAGCCGAAGGACAATATCTTCTTTTACTTCCCGGGTAGCCGTTGCCGTCAATGCGAGAAATGGAACATCTGGTTTTACTTCTCTCAACCGCGCAATCTGCATGTAAGCCGGCCTGAAGTCATACCCCCATTGCGAAATGCAGTGCGCCTCGTCAATTGCGATAAGCGATACCGGCATCTTATGAAAGCGCTCCCTGAAAATGTCAGTTTGTAATCGTTCTGGCGAGAGGTATAGAAATTTTATTTTGCCATACACGCAGTTGTCGAGGGCAATGTCAATCTCCTGGTGTCCCATGCCAGAGTGCACGGCCAGTGCCTGTATCTTCATTTCACGCAATCGCTTCACCTGATCCTGCATCAAGGCAATCAGCGGACTGATCACAATGGTGAGGCCGTCCAGGATCAGTCCGGGAACCTGGAAGCAGATGGATTTTCCTCCACCCGTGGGCAGGAGTGCGAGTACGTCATGCTTTTCGAGAACAGATTGAATGATCTCGCGTTGAAGCAGTCTGAACTGCGTGTGACCCCAGAATTTCTGTAAGATGTGTTCAGGCGTAACCAAGATCAGAGGAGATTGCGAAAGATAATCACCATTTCAATTCCTGTTTTTCCAGGAATGCGGCAATGCCTCTCTTGTAGTCTTCTTTGCTACGTGCGTCGGCATTCTGGCGACAGGCAAAATCAAGTGCATCCTCGAGCCGCATGTGCTGCACTTCAGCAATCATCTGCTTGGTCATCGTCAAAGACTGGGATGAGGCATCCTTGACCAGCTGGGCAGCCAATAGATTTACTTCTGATTCCAGGATATTTTTTTCGACGATACGATTTACCATGCCCCAGTCGGCAGCGGTTGACGCGTTGATTAGCTTTCCGGAGAGCAGCAATTCCCTGGCATGGCCTTCTGCAATTCTGCGAAGGAGGAATACCATAACAATTGCAGGGACAAATCCGATTTTTACTTCAGTGTAGCCAAATTTTGATTCAGGGGTGGCCAATACAAAATCACATACCATTGCCAGGCCGCAGCCGCCCGCAATGGCATGTCCCTGAACTTCGGCAATGACAACTTTATTCAATCGGTAGATCTGCAGCAACAAATCTTTCAGATGCGCGGAATCAGCGAGGTTCTCTTCATATGAAAACTGCTGAAGTTGCTGAAGATACTCCAGGTCGGCACCAGCACAAAATACATCACCTTTCGCACGCAGTACGATCACTTTAACCACCGGGTCATCAGCGGCAGCTTTGAAAGCTGTCTTTAGCTCCGAAACAAGCTGGGGACTCAATGCATTGCGCTTCTCAGGACGATTCAGCACAACGTAACCTATTCTTTCCCGGTTGTAGTATTCTACCAATGCCATATTTAAAAATTCAAAGTAAAAGCACCATCTCTTTGTACAAATGAGAGGGCTAAGTTCAGACTTTGCGCTTCTTTAACCAAACGGCTGGCATAGCTATTGGAGTTGCTCCCATCGAGAATCACTTGGTTAAAGGTAACGTGTTCAGCCAATTTCCTGACTGACCGGACGGCATTGTTGCTCACAACAATGCAATCAACATTGACTGTATTGGGCAGTTGGTAACCCTGAGAACGAATCCAAATGAAAGTCTTCCCTTTCCATCTGTAAAAACGCAGACCATGGACATCGCGGGAAAATTCATCACCGGCTGCAGTGGTTTCTGAAACTCCATTTACAATCCTTGCCGGCTGAATGTGATAGCGGATGGCTTCAGTATCGGCCAGCAGTACGGAATCGGCAGCAAAAAGTGCATTGCTGCCCTCCTTCCACTCCAGGGCACTGTGACCTTTTACCGCATACACTGTCCAACCTGATCGGTTCACTTCATTCCATAGGTGATACCAACCCAACGCTGAGAATAAGATTACACATAACAGTGAAAGGATGAGAAACCGGAATCTTTTGAATTGCAGGAGCAACATAATCATGACAATACAAGCGGCAAGGAGGAATGCCTGGTAAGCTGAAATGTAAATTGATTGAATCAAGCTTCCGGGAAATTTTTCAACGATGAATAGTCCATCATTAAAAATCCTGACAAACCATTCATACACCATTCCTACCCATGTTGCAATGGAAGTAATCGGGCTAATCAGCAAAAGGAATAGTCCGGCGACCAAAACCACAAATGATCCCGGGATCACAAACAAGTTTGACAAAAGGGCATAGACGGGAAACTGATGAAAATAAAACAAAGTAAGGGGCAGCGTTGCGATCTGTGCCGCAATGGACACGCAGGTAATCTGCCAGGCCCAGTCCACCAGGCGTGAATCAGGTGTCCATACATTATAAATGGGACGATAGAGACATACGATACCGAGAACGGCCAAATAGGAAAGTTGAAATCCAACCGACATAATCAGAAAAGGATCATATAACAACAGGCAAAATGCAGAAGCCGCCAGCGTATTGTAGATGTTTGTTCTCCTGCCGAATGGATTTGCCACCACTACAAACGAAAACATTACGACCGCGCGCAGTACGGATGGAGATAATCCCGTCACAAATGCATAGGCCCACAAAAGGATCAGGCTGACAGCAGCAATAAGCCATTGGCCACCCTGTACGCGATTAAGAAAGCCGAGGGTCAATACTAAAATTCCATAGATGATGCTGATATGTAGTCCGGAAACTGCCAACACATGCATAGCCCCGCTGGCGGCATAAGCGTTCTGCAACTCGTTGTCAACGCCGTCGGTTACACCCAATACCAGTGCGATTGCAATGCCTTGCTCATGCGGCTCATGAATGTATTTCTTCAATGCATTGACAGACCATACCCTGGCGCGATGAGCGAAATACAGAAATCCTTTTTCGATTGAATGACTCATAAGAAACCATTGTCCGGGCATGATATACTGCTGGTGAAACACATTCCGATAGGAAAGAAATTGTCGCAAATCAAATTCGTGAGGATTCAGGGGTCCATTTACAAGTTGTGGTGTTCCACGAATAATAATTCGATCGCCATGATCGAGATTGCGGACAGGTTCTGCCTTTGGCCAATACAGATTGACTCTCCCCGCGGAAGATTCCCATCCGTTTTCTGTAAGAATTTGCTCAATCCTGCCTGCCCTCTTCCAGGATTTTTCCTTCTCCTCGACCGATCCGGTAATCATGACTTTTGTTGCCTGTACTTTTTCCTTGTTGGCCGATAAATGATCAGGAAA
>DAOMZK010000336.1:0-3771 GCA_035438035.1 Cyclobacteriaceae bacterium
TCAAAGTGATCAGTCAAAATTGAAGGCTACTTCAACCCCGGTATAATGAAATTACATTTCATCGCTTTTGTCCTGCTGGCAAGTCCCTGCTTTGCCCAGCAATTCCCTTTTCAAAATCCCAACCTGACATCAGAGCAGAGAGCCCAGGATTTAATTGGCAGATTAACCCTCGAGGAAAAAGCATTGTTGATGCAGGATCAATCACCGGCCATACCCCGGTTTGGAATCAGGAAATTTAACTGGTGGAGTGAAGCACTGCATGGCCTGGCGAACAACAATGACGTCACGGTTTTTCCAGAACCTGTGGGCATGGCAGCTTCTTTTGATGATGACCTTGTTTACAAAATCTTCAATGCAGTTTCTGACGAGACCCGCGCACGATATCATGATGGCCTTAGAAAGGGCCAGGAAAACAGACGGTTCTTAAGCCTGTCGGTATGGACACCCAACATCAATATTTTCCGGGACCCGCGTTGGGGCAGGGGCCAGGAAACGTATGGTGAGGATCCCTACCTGACTTCCAGGATGGGCGTTTCTGTTGTGAAGGGTCTGCAAGGTCCTGCCGACGCGAAGTACAGAAAGCTGCTGGCCTGCGCCAAGCACTATGCCGTGCACTCCGGACCGGAATGGAACCGCCACGTACTCAATCTTAATAGTGTTTCCCAGCGCGACTTGTGGGATACTTACCTGCCCGCATTCAAGTCATTGGTACAGGAAGCTGATGTAAGGCAGGTGATGTGTGCCTACCAGCGGTTGGACGATGACCCATGTTGTGGAAGCGACAGGCTTTTGCAAACCATCCTGCGCGATAACTGGGGCTTCAAATACATTGTGGTTTCTGATTGTGGAGCGGTAACGGATTTTTATACGAGTCATAAAGTTTCTTCGGATGCCGTGCACGCTTCTGCTAAGGCGGTGCTTGCGGGTACTGATGTGGAATGTGTTTGGGCAGGCTATGCTTATGCCAATCTTCCTAAAGCAGTTTCGATGGGTTTGATAACTGAAGCGGAGGTCAACCAACACCTCCTCAGGGTTTTGATCGGCAGGTTTGACCTGGGTGATATGGATGAGGATGCAGTCGTGCCTTGGGCGAATATTCCATCTTCGATCATTAACAATGAAGCGCATCGGGACCTGGCCTTGACCATGGCGCGTGAGTCGATGACGCTGCTTGTAAATAAAGACAATGTGCTTCCCTTAAAGAAGTCCCTGAAAAGAATGGCTGTGATTGGCCCGAATGCTGACAATGAGCCGATGCTGTGGGGGAACTACAATGGCAAACCGGTGCGAACGATTACCATTCTCAATGGTATAAAATCCAAACTTCCGGCTGGAAGCGTAGTCTATGACAAGGCTTGTGACCTGGTGGAAAACAAAGTGACGCAAAGTTATTTTGCGCAAACCCAGTTTGATGGTAAAGTCGGGTTTAAAGCCACGTACTGGAACACCCCGGATTTAAAAGGCGATGTGGTAACCACGGATCAGATCACGAATCCAATGAAGCTGACTACCGCCGGTGATCATGAATTTGCATCGGGTGTGAAGTTGGTTGGGTTTTCTGCTAAATATGAAACGGAGTACGTAGCCAAAGAGTCGCAGGAGATTGTGTTTAAATTTGGCGCGACGGGTCACTTCGAATTACTCGTCGACGGAAAGTCATTGGCTACGATCAACAATTGGCGCACGTTGCCCACAAGGAAGCCATTGCAGGTTGAAAAAGGCAAGAAATACAAGATTGAAATCAAGTATTGGCAGCTTAACAACTGGCAGGCTAATCTTGAATTTGATTTTGGAAAAGAAGTGGATATTGATTTTTCGGGATTGGTCAACAAGCTGAAAGGAATTGATGTGGTGGTTTTTGCAGGCGGGCTTTCCACACTTCTTGAGGGTGAGGAGATGCCGGTTAATTATCCTGGTTTTAAGGGTGGTGACCGGACCGATATCGAGTTGCCTGAAGTTCAAAGAAATTGCCTGAAAGCGCTGAGAGCAGCGGGTAAGAAAGTAATTTTTGTAAATAACTCGGGGTCGGCCATTGGTTTGGTTCCGGAGACTACCAGTTGTGATGCCATCCTGCAAGCCTGGTATGGAGGTGAATCCGGTGGAGCAGCCGTGGCTGATGTTCTTTTTGGTGATCACAACCCGTCAGGGAAATTGCCCATTACTTTTTACAGGGATTCGACTCAGTTACCGGGATTTGAAGATTACAGCATGAAGGGTAGAACCTACCGGTACATGACGGAGTCCCCGCTTTTCCCATTCGGTTTTGGATTGAGCTACACCAATTTTCAAATTGGGAATGCGCAAACTGGAAAGGCTGAGATCGCGAAGAACGAGACCCTGCAACTCACTCTACCCGTAACCAATACCGGTAAAAGGGATGGACTTGAAATTGTTCAGGTTTATGTTAGGAAAGTCGGTGATGATGACGGGGCAGTGAGGACCTTAAGAGCTTTCCAACGGGTAAAGGTTGCGCAGGGTAAAACTGTGCAGGCAACGATCAGTCTGCCTTATCAGTCTTTCGAATTTTTTGACACGGCCAGCACCGGTGTCAAGGTAACTCCGGGGGAGTATGAAATTTGGTATGGCAACAGTTCGGCTACCCGGGACTTGAAGAAGATGAATGTTACGGTTCATTAATTAAAAAACTGTGTTTCAGAAATGACTTGTTCATTACTGCTGATAAAATTTTAATAAAATATCCCGATCAACATTGACCCAATAATTATTGGTGATGAAGGAGATGATAAAACAAGTACAACTATGAAAAATATTATCGCTTTTGTTTTCACACTGTCTGCAGTTTTTTCCCTGGCTCAAAAACCGAATCCGGTAAAAGTTGAAGGCGGAACTGTACAGGGTTTCTATGAAGATGGGCTGTCGGTGTATAAGGGTATACCCTTTGCTGCGCCACCCGTTGGAGAATGGAGATGGAAAGCTCCGCAGCCGGTGGCAAAATGGGATGGTATCCTTGTGGCCGAAAAATTTGCACCCGGCCCCATACAGGGAGGCAATCCTCCTTCAGGAAAAAGTGAAGACTGTTTGTATTTGAATATATGGTCACCGGCCAAATCTGTAAATGATAAGGTTCCGGTTTTGGTTTGGATCTACGGCGGCGGATTCGGAGCAGGGGCTACTTCCGAGACAGTATACAGTGGTGAACGGCTGGCTAAAAAAGGTGTAGTGCTGGTAAGTATTGCCTATCGTGTAGGTCAGCTTGGGTTCCTGGCGCATCCTGAGTTGAGTGCCGAAAGCAAACATCATACTTCCGGAAACTATGGCTTGCTTGATATGATTGCGGGATTGCAATGGATTCAAAAGAACATCTCCAAATTTGGCGGCGACCCTGGCAAGGTCACCATCTTTGGTGAATCAGCTGGCGGTATCGCGGTGAGCATGTTGTGTGCATCTCCGCTGGCGAAGGGCTTGTTTCATGGAGCGATTTCACAAAGTGGTGGGTCATTCGGACCACCACGGGTAACTACTTACCCGGGAGAAAACATGAAGTATCTCAAGGATGCTGAGACCGCTGGTGTGGAATGGGCAAAAACGGCCAGCCCATCTTCCATTTCTGAACTCCGCAAAATATCTGCAGATAAACTTCCACCCGGTCGTGGATGGCCAATCATAGATGGATATGTTATACCGGATGACCAGCACACACTCTACGAAGCAAGAAAGTATAATGATGTGCCGGTTTTGATCGGGTATAATTCAGATGAGGGCCGGTCATTCACCCAGGCCAAGACATCTGAAGAGCTTATTCCAGGAATA
>DAOMZK010000337.1:0-3768 GCA_035438035.1 Cyclobacteriaceae bacterium
CCGGTCTTGCTTTCCCTTTCCTGAAAATTAGCCTCCATAATTTTGTTTTCAAGGATGATAAAAATTCTGTCTCCTTCCCTGGGACGCACCGCTGCGAGTCCGGTAAACGACCCAAATGCCGGAAGTATCCATTGATGGGAGGAAAGCCAGAAACAAGGAAGGGTCATAGCCTGTCGTCCTTTGCCCTGCAGGTGAGCCCCCGGATGAATGTGTCCGGCAACATTGATTTTACCGTGAGGAATCATATCCATATCCAACGGTTCATGCGTCAGCCACAATGAATCCATTTCCAGATGATCACAGACAGCAATCCTGTTGCGTGAATATTGCTGCTCACTCATGATGTCATGGTTTCCCCTTACCAACTCAAACCGGATGGCTGAGAAATGGCGGACAATCTGACCCACCGATTCCCACTCTTCATTGTAGTGGCTATGGAACAAATCCCCGAGAAAAATTACCTGTTCGGGCTTTTTTACTGAAATCAATTCAATCAGCGTTTCTGAATTTTTTCTGTTTACACCTGAAGGGACTGGCAAGCCTGCTCTCCTGAAATGATTGGTTTTCCCAAAATGAAGGTCGCCTAGAATCAGTACTTTACGATTCGGATAAAACAAAGCCTTCTCGGGCAGTAATTCAATATCGAGGCTACCCATCATCATCTTCATAAGTCCAAAAATACAAAGCAGGATAACACCCCCTGCCGATGGTCAAAAATGCTTTTCACCCCTGATTTTTATCATCCCCGATTCAAAAATTATAACCTATCTTGACGGGGAAAAAATCTTAATATTAAGTTAACATTAGGCATAGTGAAGTCCCCTTACCTTAGACCGCAAAAATGGATTTTCAGGCCTTCCTGCCAGTCCAGCCTTTAAAGTAAATCCATGTTTGACCTCGAACTATCCTACTCCATCCTCCTGATTATCTGCCTTGTAGCAGCGTGTTCATTTGAGTTTGTAAACGGATTCCACGACACCGCCAATGCGGTGGCCACTGTGATCTATACCAACTCCCTTAAACCATGGGTTGCCGTAATCTGGTCCGGTTTCATGAATAGCATGGGCGTTTTCTACGGCGGGATCGCTGTAGCCATGGGAATAGTGAACCTACTGCCGGTTGAGTCATTGATTGATCAAAACATAGCCCATAGCATATCCATGGTGGCGGCATTGCTGCTCAGCGCCATCACCTGGAATCTTTTAACCTGGTATTTTGGTATCCCCTGTTCCAGTTCACATACGCTGATCGGTTCAATTCTCGGTGTAGGAATAGCCTATTCTTTTCTGCCCGATTCAAGTGCAACCGCTGTCAATTGGACGAAAGCACAGGAAATTGGTATCTCCCTGATGCTATCCCCATTGGTTGGATTCTCGCTCACCATAATTCTGATGTACTTTCTCCGGGTTACCACCAAAGGCAAATCTTATGGTGATGATCTCTTCAAGGAGCCAAAGAAAAACACTCCGCCACCTCCGTGGATCAGGGGTATTCTCCTGCTTACCTGCACGGGCGTGAGTTTCTTTCATGGTCAGAATGACGGTCAAAAAGGTGTTGGACTGATCATGTTGATTTTGATTGGAATTGTACCCGGGTATTTTGCATTGAATGCTTCTTTTGAAACATATCAACTGGCTGAACCGCTTACGCGCATCGAAAATTCAATCCGTTCTATTGATCCCGAGCCCTTGTCGGCGCCCGATCGCATTCGACTGACTGAAATCAAATCAATGAACAGCCATATCAGGTCAACAATCGACTCTATCACAGTGATCAACGAACTTCCCCGGTCAGAACGGTTTGGTATGCGCAAGGATATTCTCGTGATGGCCCGCAACCTGGATGAACTGATTAAAAAGGATGAAGCGCGAGTGAGTGCCAAAGATAAGAGCGTAATTAAAGACAGTATTAAAAGCATCAGGAAAGCAACCGACTACTCACCGGGTTGGGTGATCGTACTCATTTCACTATCACTGGGACTGGGCACCATGATTGGATGGAAAAGAATTGTAAAAACCATCGGTGAAAAAATCGGGAAGGAACACCTCTCCTATGCCCAGGGTGCAAGTGCCGAATTAGTGGCGGCCAGCACGATCGGGATGTCCAGTTACCTGGGATTGCCCGTTAGCACCACGCATGTGTTGTCTTCGGGTATTGCAGGCAGCATGGTGGCCAGCAAAGGGGTTAAAAATCTTCAGCCTGATACTGTAAGGAATATTTTGATTGCCTGGCTGCTTACCCTGCCGGTTGTAGTCATCATGTCAGGATCCCTTTTCCTGCTGTTCAGAACTTTATTTTAAAAGAAAGTTACAGTCGCACTATCCCCCTTTTCGCATTGTCATTTTCCTGACCCGGTCTTCCAGGGTCTCCGAAGAAAGTTTTTCACGGCTGAGTCTGTCCACGATGACCGGAAATCCAAATGGCGTGGGCTGTGTCGGTTCTTTCACAATGATTTTTTGTTTGGCAATGCGGACCAGCGCATCCCGCAGTCGGGCTTCCTCCAACTGAAAGTCCATCATCTCTTCATAGGATTGCAACAACAACAGATTGGAAGAGTCATAGTCATGAAATACATTGAAGAAAAGTTGTGATGAAGACTGGATGTGCTTGTCCCTGATTTTTTGACCCGGGAATCCTTTAAAGACAAGCCCTGCCACAGAAGCAATGTCCCTGAATTTTCTCCTCGCCATTTCGATGGAATTGATGCTGGCCTGGATGTCCCGCGATAAATTCTCCATCCCCAAAACATTGGTCTCGATGGCCTCATGGATGGGAATCTCCTGATCCGATAGTAATTCAAAACCATAGTCATTCATGGCGATGGAGAACGATATCGGTATGATCCTCGATATCCGGTAGGCTATAAGGGAAGCCAGCCCTTCATGAACCAGGCGTCCTTCAAATGGAAACATGAGGACATGATGGCCTTCATTTGTCTGAAATGATTCTATCAAAAATTCATTGCTGCGGGGCAACAGTGATTGTTGGGCTTGAATCTGCAACAAGGGTTTTAGAAAAATCATTTCTTCCTCCAAAGACTTGCCGCGGGCCATTTCATCGATTTTTAACCGGATCATTTCACTCATTTGTGACGAGAGCGGCATTCTTCCACCTTGCCACGAAGGCACGCGGCCTGATTTCTTTTTGGTGTTCTTCACATGGGCTTCCATATCCTTGATGCGTACAAGCTCCAGTTTCCTGCCGGCAAACCAGAAGGCATCCCCAATGCTGAGCTGGGCGATGAAATACTCTTCGATGGAACCCAGGTATTTTCCGGAAGAGTATTTTACCAGCATGGAAGTATCACTTACGATCGTACCAATAGACAGGCGGTGCCGAAGCGCAACGCGTCGGTCATTCACTGAATACACGCCTTTCTCCAATTCAACTTTCCGGTATTCATTGTATGCGGTCAGTGATTCTCCGCCGGTGGTAATAAAATTCAGTGCCCACTGCCACTCGTCTTCGGTTATGGAATTAAAACAAAAAGTGCTTTTCACTTCCGGATAAATTGTTTCGGCCCGGAAACCGCCACCTACAGCAAGTGTTACTAAATATTGTACGAGGACGTCAAATGATCTGACATAGGGAATCCTGTCTTCCATGAGGCCGCGCTTCAATGCCTCTCTCACCGCGGCGGCTTCAATTAATTCAAGTGAATGGGTGGGAAGAAAATATATTCGACTCACCGCACCCGGTTGATGCCCGCTCCTGCCGGCGCGCTGAAGAAACCGGGCTATCCCCTTGGGGCTGCCCACCTGGATAATG
>DAOMZK010000338.1:0-3764 GCA_035438035.1 Cyclobacteriaceae bacterium
GGTGGGTCAGGAGTTTCATGCCTTCGGTTCGCAGATTGATGGTGCCATTGAAGCGCTCCGCAAAAGTGAGGCGTATTTGTATGAAGTGAACATGGGTGCCACTGCTATCGGAACGGGTTTGACTGCATCACCGGGCTATGCCGAAAAATGTGTGGCTCAACTTGCAAAAATTACAGGTAAACCAATTGTGGGACCTAAAGATTTGATTGCCGCCACCAGCAGCATGCAGGCATTTGTCATGTTTTCATCTGCGTACAAAAACCTGGCGGTTACCCTTTCCAAAATCAGCAGTGATTTGATTTTCCTTGCCTCAGGACCACGCAACGGAATTTTTGAAATCAATTTACCGGCACTTCAACCAGGCTCATCCATCATGCCGGGGAAAGTTAATCCTGTCATGCCGGAATTGATGAATCAAATATGTTACAAAGTAATGGGTAACGACGTGACTGTTGGATTTGCATCTCGTGACGGTCTTCTGCAATTGAATGCTTATGAGCCTGTGGTTGCTGTAGCAATCATGGAATCACAAGCACTTTTTTACAAAACGATGCCTTTGTTCCGCAAAAACTGCATCGATGGGATTACTGCCAATGAAGCAGTTCTAAAACATTATTTAGAAACAACTATAGGAATTGTAACAGCCCTCAATCCAGTACTTGGATATGAAAAAACAACAGAGCTGGCCAAAGAAGCCCTTCAGAGTGGCAAGGGAATCCTTGAACTCATACGGGAAAAAAAACTATTGACTGAAGATCAGATCAAGAAGTTATTGGATCCGGCTGCCTTAACCGGGCAAAAACAGTAATGCTAACCTACTTGTAGTATGAAATTATTCACAATTACAAAATGGCTCCTCTTGTTTTTGCTTCTGCCTGCAATGCTTAGGGCACAGAAGACGGAGCGGCAGATAGGTGACACTACCTATTACAAGACGATGATCCCTGAGACGAAGCAAACATTGCTTAAAAATATGAGCATGATTGCGAATATGAACTTCGCTTTCCGGAATGAGTTTGTAGACGGGAAATACTCAGCGTCGCGCTTCCGGAATGAGCAGTTCCGCTTGGAATTTCGTGGACAGATTACTGACAAAGTGTACTTCCGTTTTCGCGATCGTTATACCCGGGCGCAGACCTCTGAATCCGTGGACAACTTAAGCCGGTCAACTGACATGGCCTTTATCCGCGTGGATGTGAGTAAAAAGTTCAGCATTTCAGCCGGTAAGATGTGTGCCGACTGGGGCGGATGGGAGTTTGACTGGAACCCCATTGATATCTATGAATATTCCGACATCGTGGAGTATGCGGATAACTTTCTAACAGGCGTTGGCTTTACCTACACCCCCAGTACCAAAAATCAGTGGACCTTCCAGGTATTGGATTCCAGAACTAAGTCATTCAATGAACTATATGGTGCACAACCCAATTTCACGGAGTCGAAAGCACCATTGGCTTTTGTTTCGAACTGGCGCGGCGTTATGTTCGATGGCAAAGTAAAAACCATCTGGTCCTACTCGTTATTCAATGAAGCGCAGGATGCCAATGGTAAAGGAGCCAACATGAATTACATTGCATTGGGTACAGAGTTTGATATTTCCAAAAAATTCAGATTCATCTACGATTTTAAATGGAGCGATGAGCAACTGGACAGAACAGGGATTGTAAGTCAAACGGTGCCAGACAATATCTATCCCTATGCATTAGCCAAAACCCGGTATATTGGACATTGGTTTAATTTCAAATACAAAATAACCCCCAAAGTTGACTTAACCCTGGTGGCCATGCTGGACATTGCCCAATGGAAAAACAGCTTTAATGATCCGCTCAATACGACTGGTGAAGAACATATCCGCAATGCCTGGGGATTTATCCCCGCGGTAGAATATTATCCATGGAAGGATCTGAATATGAAATTCTTTGTCAACTATGTGGGCAGGGTATATGATTATTCGGATTATGCGAAGACGAGATTCGCTGCCGTTGACAATTCGAATGGAAGATTTACTATTGGGTTCATTTCGCCCCTGGCAATTTTCTGATCTGATTCAATATCAATGACCCATTCTTGAACATTCTTGTAATTTTTGTTCGGTGGACTGTTCATTTCGCCTGTTGTGCGGCTTTTGCTATTCTTCCGGCAACTGGCTTCAGTCAAAGCCCGGTGGGAGCTATTCCTGATGGTACGCAAGGTGAACAGCTAGAGGCATTGAAAGGCGACTCCCTGGAAGTACGACCAAAGGATAAACGATGGAGATTGTTTCCTGGAAAGTTTTCTTCCTTCAAAATAGGAGGAGGATTTCTTTACGAGTATGCAGGATATCAGCAGGATAAAATTGCTAAACAGCAAATGGATTCCATCGGGCAAAAACTTGAACCCGCATTTTCTGTTCGTGATTTTCGAATTACAATGAGTGGTCAATTCAGAACAAAGCGTATCATTTCCTGGAAGGCAGGATTCATGTATGATGATGCCAACCGGCAATGGTTGGTGCGCGAAACAGGCTTGATGGTGGACGTACCGGAATTGTGGGGAAAATTTTTTATTGGTCGCACGAAAGAAGGATTCTCCATGAACAAAGTCATGGTCGGTTATGCAGGATGGACCCTGGAGCGTCAAATGGCCCTCGACGTTATCCCTATTCTCGCTGACGGAATTAAATGGCTTGGCTACCTGCCCAAGCAGCGTATTTTCTGGAACATTGGTGCGTTTGCCGACTGGCTGTCACATGGACAATCCTTTTCAACTTTCAAATCACAGTTTGATGTTCGTGTTGGTTTTTTGCCGTTGTATAAAGATGGTGAAGTACTTCATTTAGGCATAAGTTATAGGCATGGAGTTCCTGTGAATGATCAAATTCAGGTGCGTTCAAGACCTGAAGTTGATCCATCATTTCATTTTATTGATACCGGCAAGTTTCCATCCATCTATTCCAATCACATTGGAGGAGAAGCTTATTACAACAGCGGTCCGCTCATGCTGGGATCAGAAATCTATTGGCACAAGTTTACTTCAACACAAGCCAATGATCCCGTTTTTTTTGGTGGAGACATTGTGGCCAGCTATATACTCACTGGCGAATCGAGGCCTTACTACACATCAACATCGATATTCGGCTTCGTCCCGGTAAAAAGGCCGGTGTTTGCAGGTGGTCCGGGGGCATGGGAATTGTTGGTAAGGTATTCTTCACTTGACCTTAACGGAGGAACTCTCCAGGGAGGAAAATTCTGGCGCATCACACCAATGGTAAACTGGTATCTTTCCAAAGATGTAAGGCTTGAATTGGCTTACGGGTATGGAGTATTGGATCGTTTTGGTCTTCAAGGTGCCACACAGTTCTTTCAAACTCGTTTGCAGTTCACTTGGTTGTGATTCCTTTTATTCGTCGGTCGCATGAATATGTCAATATTCTTGTCGGACCTTGCGCTTTTTGCTAACTTAAAATGAGAAAATAAATCTTCACAAAATGATTTTCATTCAATTGGCTGTTTTGCTTGTCTGCATCTTCATCGGTTCCAGGATGTCGGGAATCGGTTTGGGCGTCATGGGCATGATCGGTTTGCTAATACTTCTGTTTGTATTTGATCTTCAGCCATCCGATCCTCCGCTTGAAGTAATGTTGATCATTCTCAGTGTGGTCACGGCAGCAGCAGCACTGCAGGCGGCAGGCGGAATGGACTACCTCGTTGAAGTGGCTGGAAAAATTCTACGGTAGCATCCTGGGCAGATTACTTTTCTGGGACCCATCGTAACCTATTTTTTCG
>DAOMZK010000339.1:0-3758 GCA_035438035.1 Cyclobacteriaceae bacterium
AATGACAGGCTGCAGCTTCATGCGGAAAGTCTGAAGGCCTTTCAGCGCCTCCAGCGTTCGTATTCTCTGTATTCTGACAGTCCCTTCGTACAGGTGAAGGCAGGACGTGAAAATTATATTAAATTTCCCATGATCGACGTCGATCAAACCGTATCTGAACCTGCATGAGCGCTCCGCTGAATGTTCTGATTATCGAAGATGAGACTCCCGCTGTGGAGAAATTGGAGCGCTACCTTCAAAAATATAACCCCAATACCAAAATCGCAGGAGTTTGTGATTCTGTAGAGACAGCCATTGCCTGGTTGAAAGAGAAACAATCAACTGTTGACCTCATCTTCATGGATATCCAGCTTAAAGATGATGTGAGTTTTAAAATCTTCCAGGGAGTCAAAGTCGTAAAGCCCGTGATTTTTATTACCGCCTACAATGAATATGCTCTGGACGCTTTCAAAGTCAGCAGCATCGATTATTTATTAAAGCCAGTCACATTTGATGATCTCAGTGCCAGCCTGCAAAAACTGGAAAACCTCCGCAATCAGCTCAATGTCACAGAAGAAAAACTTGAAAAAATAAAGTCATTCGGCGGGGATGGTCCGGCCAAGACCTTTAAGAATCGTTTCATGGTGAAAGTCGGCGATCACATCCGTTCGGTCACCACCGATCAGGTGATATTCTTTTATGCTGATGGCAGGGATGTTTACCTGGTCACTCAACAAATGAGGAAGTTTATCATCGACTTTACCCTCGAGGCGCTGGAAGAAGTACTGGATCCCAAGATTTTCTTCCGTGCCAACCGCACCTACATCCTCAACATCCACGCCATCCATGATGTGGTGATGTATTCCAATAGCCGGCTCAAGATTACCACCCAGCCCGCGTGGGACAAAGAAATTATTGTGAGTCGTGAGAAAGTGAACGAGTTCAAGAGCTGGTTCGACGGCCAGGGCTAAACCCAAATGCTATTTTAAAATTTCAGCACGGCATAGCCTTTTAACTGGTATGTAGTGAGTATGGTCAACATCGAGACGGAGACTTTTACTTCCGGCACCATCTTGTTGGGGTCCACATCGCGCGCAATCAGGGATTGCCCGCAGACAAACATTTTAACTCCGGCAGCCTGTAGTTGCTGATAGATTTTGAGATTGGGATTATCCATTTTGTATTTGGCCTTGTACCCATCGTTGTTCATGACCGTATAGGTTGCACCACCATGAATCGCCAGCACAACATGCATTTTTTCTTTTGGCAACCCTCCTACAGTATGAAGATTCAGCATGCGGGCCACATTG
Source organism: Cyclobacteriaceae bacterium (assembly GCA_035438035.1). Lineage (GTDB taxonomy): Bacteria > Bacteroidota > Bacteroidia > Cytophagales > Cyclobacteriaceae > ELB16-189. The sequence continues at coordinate 1,290 of DAOMZK010000339.1, forward strand.
TTCAGCGCCCAGTTCAACGTATCCGGTTTCTCACTCATTTGTTCCACCTCGATTACTATGTTGTAATTCATCGATGGATCCGGTTTCTCTGCAGCGTAAGGAATTTCAAAAATTCCACCAAAGTCTTTGATGACGGGATTAACCCGTTGAGGAATCTGCGCAGATGCAGTAAATCCCGCAAGGACAAGCACAATAATAATTTTATTCATAGTCAGTGATTGATTAAAATATTTATACCCGCCACAAGAATCAATGCCGCAGTAATTCTTCTGATATATAATGGATTGAATTTTATTGCGCCAAGCCGAGAACCCACCTGCCCGCCAAGCAATACTGCCGCCAGCAATGGAAAAATAAACCTCCAGTCAATGGACGCCGTCTGAGAAACTTGTCCGACGAGCCCGCTGACGGAGTTGACCAGGATGAAAATGCTGGCCAAAGCAGAAATCTTCCTTGCATGATCCCAACGCAGGAAGTGAAGAATGGGCGAAAGAAAAATCCCGCCCCCAATACTCACCAGGCCTGACAGGAAACCAATGCTTCCTCCGAGCAACAGGTTGAGAATAAGTTTATCCGATTTACCCGACGGAACTTCCTGCCTGGACATCCTTTCAAAAAACCACAAGGAGATTGCCGCCACAACGAGCGTAACACCCAGGATTCTGAAAAAAGTGTTTTCCTTAATCGGATAATATCCCCCCAGGAAAGCAAGGGGTACACTGGCCACTATGAACGGCCATATTTTTTTTAACTCGATTAACTTCTCTTTATAGAAAATGAAGACACCCCCCGTAACGACTACAATGTTACAAATCAATGCTGCCGGGCGCATGACTTCGAAACTGACAGCCATCACACCCATGAGTGCTAGGTAACTCGTTCCGCCGCCGAAGCCGACGGATGAATACACCAGGGCAATGAAAAAAAATGAGACGAGGAGAATGTAAAATTCCATGTATGAAACTAAATCAATCGGCACGCCTCACATCAATACTTACCAGCGCTTTCAGATGCCTTCGTCCGGTCATGAAATCCTTTGGCGAAATCATAAGGATGGAATCATCCATCTCTGCAGCCGGTTTTCCTCCCTTTTCAGTCACGATATACACGGCATCACCTTCAGGGTTATTGAACAATTCATTCCATGAATACACAATGGTATAGCCGTCATTGGCCTTACACACAAAATAATACTGGCTCAGCACACGCGGGCTTTCAGATTTAATCTCCACTGAGCCCAGAACGTCTTTTAAAAGGACTCCTTTTAACCTTTTAGCCTCGCTCTTTTTTTCACCAAGGTGATTGGTAATGACTACGTCCCCGATATCGGAAACTTTCCACTTGTTCAAATCAGCAATCTGAACGGTGACAGGTGACTGTACTTGTCCACTGATGACGAAGGACGCAGTCGGCTTAACCTCTTTCTGCGCAACTGATGCCATCGTGATTAATCCAAAAATGACAGTTGTTACAAATGGTTTCATTATTACCCTCCTATGGTCGACATCGACTCCGAAATGACATGTTTTTTTCTGTTTCGTTCTGCTTCAAATCCATCCTTCGGACGATTTCCAAATGCCTTTAACAACTCCCTCATTAATCCCTGATCGTCAAACCCGCTACGCATCAATTCTTTCAGATTTAAAACACCATCATCATAAAGGCAGGTCTTTAATTCTCCTTGCGCGGTAATGCGAATCCTGTTGCACGTACCACAAAAAGTGCGACTAAATGCAGCAATCACGCCAATCGTTCCTGAGAAACCAGGTACCCGGTAATGATAGGCCGTTGAGTTGGCCGGGTCACTGATTTTTTCAAGATTGGGATATTCCACCCGGATATGATCCAGAATTTTTTTATAGGTCCACGTCAGGGTCGAATAGTGACTACCCTCGCCATTGAAAGGCATCTCTTCTATAAAACGAACCGATACCAGTTTGTCTTTGGTCATGCGTACAAGCGGCAGAATATCATCTATATTTTTTCCTTCCATCACGACGGTATTGATCTTCACCGGAATTTCATTCTGCAGAAGAGAATGAAGCGTTTCAAATGTCTTTTCAAATTCATCGCGCCGGGTGATCATCCTGAATCGTTCGCGATCCAGCGTATCCAGACTTAAGTTTACTGACGAAATCCCAAGGGACTTCAATTCGGGGATATGCGGGACAGTAAGAATGCCATTCGTGGTCAGGTGAACCCGTTCAATACCCGGTATACCCACTATTGTTCTTAGCAAATCCATGAGATCCGTACGCACAAAAGGTTCTCCGCCCGTAAGGCGTATTTTTGAAATTCCCATCTGCGCGAGAATGGTAACCAGTCGCCCGATCTCTTCAAAAGTCAGCAACTCCTTTTTCGGAAGGTACTTGATGCCCTCTTCCGGCATGCAATAAAAACAACGCAGGTTGCAGCGATCGGTCACCGCCAGTCGTAAATAGTTGACCGGCCTGCCGTGGTTGTCGAAAA
>DAOMZK010000340.1:0-3753 GCA_035438035.1 Cyclobacteriaceae bacterium
GGTCTCCCGTAGGGGTAAGTTTGACACCGCCTGCCTGGTAATTGAAATGGATTCAGGCCTCAAACCTGTAACATTGGAATACCTCCGGAGTCTTAACTGGGTGAAAGAAATAATCTATATACCGCAAATCTGAAGTCAATATGAGAAAAGTGTTCCTGTTTTTAGTTTTTGTAATAATCGTATCCCAGGGATATTCCCAGGAGGCAAGAAAGATGACACTCAAAGAGTGCGTAGACATTGCCCTGGAGAAAAATCTGAGGATCAAGCGCAGCATTTACAATGTGGAGACGTTCCGTGCCAATATGATGCAGGCTAAAGGCGCCTTCCTTCCGACGATAAATGCCAGTGGTTCATACACCAACAACTATGGACGGGCTTTAAACCCCACTACCAACTTGTTCGTGGATAAGAACTCCACGACCATTACGCCTTCCATCAATGCATCGCTTCCCATTTTTCAGGGATTAAGAATTCAATATACCTATCAACAAAATAGGCGTGACGTTGCTGCAGCAGATTTTGATTTGCAGAAAGCAAAAAATGATGTGATTCTGAATGTGGTGACGCTGTATACCAATGTTATTTTCAACCAGGAATTGTTTGAGAATGCCAAGTATCAGTTGAACTCCAGCCAGCAACAACTGGAAAGGATAAAAAAACAAGTGGAGGCAGGATCATTGGCTATCTCCAACCAGTTGAATCAGGAAGCCACGGTGGCGACCAACGAATTAAATTCCATCAATCAGGAGAATGTGCTGCTCTTGTCTATCCTGTCATTGAAGCAGGCGATGCAGATGCCGGCTTCGGAGCAAATCACAGTAGAGATACCGGACCTTCAGCTTGAAGACCTTGTGCTCGACAAGAATGCCGAGATGATTTATCAGATTGCTTTGCAGCAAATGCCGGAAATCCGCAGTGCTAACTTAAAAGTTGAAAGTGCAAATATGGCACTGAAAGCCAATCGGGGTGCTTATCTTCCACGCCTGAGTCTCAATGCCGGAGCATCTTCAAATTCATCGAATCTGAATACGCGCAACTCTGTCATTTCTGACGGTACCTACACCGTCGGAACTAACCCGATTGGCGTGGCTCTGCCCAGTAATGAGAATGTGTATGCGCTGATTCCCAATTCACAATTGGTGCAGGAGAAGTATACGCACGGTGATCAACTGCAGGATAACATTTTTAAAAACATGGGTATTTCACTCACCATTCCCATCCTAAACGGCTTGAACACCAGGTCCAACGTGCAACGGTCTATCATTAACCGTGAACTCGCCAATGTTACGGTGCAAGAAACCCAGAACACTTTGCGCCAAAGTATTGAAACTGCCTATAATGATGCGATGGCAGCATCCCGGTCGTATGGCGCTTCACTGAAACAAGTGAACGCACAACAGGAAGCCTACCGGATGAACAAACAACGTTTTGAAGTAGGTGCACTGAACATCATTGAATACCAGGTTTCTGAAAATGATTTGTTCCGCGCTAAATCAGACCTGACGCGGGCGAAATACAATTTTATTTTCAAGAAGAAAGTCCTTGATTTCTACCAGGGCAAACAAATTGAATACTAACCAATAACCCAACTATAATTTTTTACAGAATGGCAAAGCAACAAAAAAAGAAGTCGCGTTTAATGATCTATCTGATAGGTGGACTCGTCGTCCTTATCTTATTATTAGTGGTAGGCAAGTCCATGGGGCTGATTGGTAAAACGAAGGAGATTGAAGTGGAATTTGCGAAAGCGAAGAAATCATCCATTACGGAAAAGGTAAGCGCATCCGGCACCGTGCAACCAGTGATTGAAGTGAAACTGGCTCCCGAAGTTTCCGGTGAGATCATTGAACTCAACGTGGAGGACGGAGATTCCGTAAAGCTGGGACAATCCCTGGTCAAAATTCGCCCTGACACCTGGCTGAGTCAACTGGAGCGTACAGAAGCTTCACTGAGCCAGCAAAAGGCAAACCTGGAATCATCCAAAGCGTCGCTGAGCCGCTCTGAAGCTCAGTTTTCAAGGGCTGAAGCAGATTACCAGCGTCAGGAAAAATTATGGAACCAAAAAGTAATCTCTGAATCTGACTGGCAGCTTGCCAGACAAAATTATCTGGTGGCAAAGAATGACCTGTCGGCAGCCAAACAGGCTGTAGAGGCAGCACGCTTTATCGTAAACAGTACGGAAGCTTCTGTACGCGAGTCAAGGGAAAATGTACGTAAAACCTCAGTTGTGGCGCCGATGAAAGGTGTGGTGTCTAAATTAAGTGTAAAGAAAGGGGAACGCGTAGTGGGTACGGCAACGATGACCGGAACGGAAATGCTCCGCATCGCTGACCTGAATAAAATGGAAGTGCGCGTAAATGTCAATGAGAATGATATCGTGCGTGTACACCTCGGTGATTCCGTTTCCATCGATGTGGATTCCTACCAGAACATCAACAAACAGTTTAAGGGACTGGTAACCAACATTGCGAATACAGCCAAGGACAAATTGTCTGCTGATGCCATCACTGAATTCGAAGTCCGCATTCTGATCCTGCAAGCTTCCTATGAAGACCTGATTAAGAAAGGCAATAAATACCCTTTCCGGCCGGGCATGACGGCCAGCGTGGAAATTCTCACAAACCGCAAGTCGGATGTGTTGTCAGTGCCGCTGGCAGCTGTAACCACGCGTAATCCTGACGACAAGAGTGGTGATCAAAATGGTCAACAAGGACAAGGTGGCGGAGGGGGTAACAATAATAACAACAGCAACCGCGCCGAGAATCCGAATAAGAAAGTTGTAAAGAAAGAAGATAAAGTAGTGGTCTTTGTCAATGAAAACGGAGTTGCTAAAATGGTGGAGGTAAAAACCGGTATCAGCGACTATGATAATATAGAAATTCTTTCCGGAATAAATGTGGATCAGGAGGTTGTCATTGGACCTTTCCTCGCCGTATCCAAGCGATTAAAAGACGGAGATAAAATCAAACTCCTTGTGAAGAAGGAGGAGAAGAAGGAAGACTCGAAATAACAACAGGAACCCCGCAAGTAGCGGGGTTCTTCATTATATTTAAGTCATGATCAAACATCCCTGGCATGAAGCACCAGCAGGCCGGTACACGCCCGAGTATGTGAATGGCATTATTGAGATTTCAACAGGCATGCGAACCAAATATGAGGTGGATAAGGATACCGGCCTTCTCAAGCTTGACCGTGTTTTGTATTCTTCTGTGTATTACCCGGCCAACTATGGTTTTATCCCCCAGACTCTCGGTGATGATCATGATCCGCTGGATATCATGATTTTATGCCGTGAACCAATTCAGCCCCTTTGCCTGGTGCCTTCTCGTGTTATTGGTGTTATGCGAATGATTGACCAGGGCCTCGCCGATGACAAAATTCTTGCTGTTCCGGAAAATGATGCCAACGCCAATCACCTGAAAGATATCAGTGAGCTGGCTACCCATTTTAAACTCGAGCTAAAGGAATTTTTTGAAAGCTATAAACGACTGGAAAATAAGGTCGTTACGGTTCCTGATTTTCAAGGCAAGAAAACGGCGTTGGAAATTATTGAGCGGGCCATTACGTACTACCAAAAGGAGATTAAAAAGTAAGGTGGTTATGGAGTCACCCCGTTCCATACTGATTATTCAGACCGCTTTTATTGGTGATGTGATATTGGCAACAGCCCTGGTGGAATCACTGCACAGGAAATTTCCAGATGTAGCGCTTGACTTTCTCGTTCGTAAAGGAAATGAAGGTCTGTTGAAGGGA
>DAOMZK010000341.1:0-3748 GCA_035438035.1 Cyclobacteriaceae bacterium
GTTCAAATCGGCGGCAACTATGCCGCGATACATCTGGGGTGGAACAGGAAGGGCCATGACTCACATAGAATTTGCCCGTAACATTAACCCCCGGTGGAATTTCGGTTTTAATTACCGGCCTATTTTGGTGGATAAACAAATTCAACGAACGGGTAAAGGTGACCGTCAAACCATCAGCCAGTATTATGATTTTTTTACGACGTTTAAAACCAAAGATGGACGCTACGGATTGTTGTTTAACTTCAGAAGGATTCGCCATAAAGTGAATGAAAATGGCGGTGTGGCATTTAATCCCGGTGACACCTATGACGACTATTTCGGTGTGAATGTTAGGCCAAATTTGACTGCTGCAAAAACAGAAGAATTCCGTCGTAACATACACCTGGTTCAACAGTATCAACTTGCCAAGCCATTCCAGATATATCTGATTTCAGATTTCACAACCCAGACAAATTCATTTTCGGATGACTACAGCAAAGATCCAAAAACATATTATGACACCTTTTATAAAGTAAGGAAAGATACCCTGACCTCGAACGATCAGACAACCTTTAGCTCCATGCAACAGGAGGGAGGTATTAAAGGAAATGCAGGCAAGCTGTTTTACAGCGCTTACTATAAGTTCAGGAGCTTTGAATACTCCAATCCCTACCTCGACTCCATTCCCACTACGGTCAATAAATCGGGAGTGGAAAATTATTTGGGTGGTCAGCTTTCGCTCAAACTCGATTCCTTGTCGGAAATCTCCGGACTTGCTGAATTTCTTTTCGGAGGGTATTACCGGATTGAAGGCAAGATAAACACACCCTGGCTGGATGGATATTTTAGAAATTCGCTTTCCAAACCTGGCTTCATGCCCATGTTATATCAGGGAACACATGACTATTGGAATCAGTCCTTTTCAGGTATCAGTTCTACACAAGCTCAGGGTTTTGCAAAATTGAATTCAGGTCGTTTTAATATCAGTGCAGGGGGAACCTTCACTTTACTCCATAATTATGTTTACTTCAAGGAAAACGCTGACCCTACAGCAAAAGAAAAAGTCTTACCCTATCAATCATCCGGGAATCAATCGACTTTTGCCCCGGAGATAAGAATGAGTGTTGAGGTTATCAACCATGTCTATTTCAGGCCAAGGGTAATTTACAATGCCTTTCTTGTAAATGACGATAAGGCATTAAGTATCCCGGAATGGTTTGTCAATGCCGGTTTGACTTATGAAAATGAATTGTTCAATCATCATCTCCAGCTGCAGGTTGGGGTAGACGCGCATATTAAATCTGACTATTACGCGCTGGGGTATGATATACCCGTCCAGCAATTCTACATTCAGCGTGCTGAAATAGCCCGTGCCTATCCACTGGTAGATGTTTTCTTAACTGGTAAAATGAGAAGGGCAAGATTCTTTTTTAAGTACCATAACCTTGTGCAGGGAATAACCACATTGGGCTACGTCCCTACGCCGGGTTATCCTGGTCAACGGAACGTCCTCGACTTTGGCTTTGACTTCCTTTTGTTTGACTGATGGAAAAGAACGTGTTGGGTTTGGAATTGCCCACTGATCCCCGGTGGGTGGATATTGCGAAGTTGAATATCCGGGAGATACTCATTGACCATGCCTATTGTGAGCAGAAAGCTGCCTCTTCCTGTATTTCCCTTATCATTCAATTTCCGGAAAAGGAAAAACTTGTAGAGATGCTTACACCAGTGGTTGCGGAGGAATGGGCGCATTGTGAAAGGGTCCTTGATAAGATGAAAGACCGGAGTTGGTCGCTGGGTACCCTGCGAAAAGATGAGTATGTAGAAGCGATATTCAAGTTGATTAAAAAAGGAGGAAGCAGGGATCAGCAATTGGTGGAAAAGCTTTTGATGAATGCGTTGATTGAAGCCCGAAGCTGTGAGCGCTTCAGGTTGCTTTGGAAGGAAATTAAAGATGAAGACTTGTCGAAGTTCTACTATGAACTGATGGTATCCGAGGCAGGACACTACAAGAATTTTTTATTGCTGGCGAAGGAATACCAGGACAGCCACTTGGTGGAAAAAAGATGGCGTGAAATATTATCGGGTGAGGCTGAGATTTTGAAAACCCTTTCGGTGCGCACCGATAGAATGCATTGACTGCCAGGTAATCGTTCAGATTGAGGATTCGACCAGCGCAGGCAGAAACAGCGTTAAGTCTTCTGCTTCTTTTTCTTGGCTGCGGGGAACAGCACATTATTTAAAATTAACCTAAAGCCTGGTGAGTTGGGGTGCAGATTGAGATCGGTAGGTTCTTCATAAACGGTATGTTGATAGTCTTCAGGATCATGACCTCCGTAGTAGGTCCAGAAACCTTTACCGAAAACGCCATGAAGGTATTTAGCTTCATTGATTTCTTTATTTTCCCCCATAATCACCACATCAGGCTTGATCAGATTTTTCTTAAAGCCGGTGGTTTGACCGTAGAAACCTTTGATCACGCGGGTATGATTTTGTGTTAGCATGGTAGGAATCGGATCCCACTTGGCGGAAAATTCAAAAACTTTGAAATAGTCATTGTCCTGGCGAAGTCCTCGCTCCGGGGCATTGTTGTCGATGTCAGAGAACTCATAGGTGTAAGGATCCCGCACCAGATGAAAATTGGTGAAGGCGAGCGTGTTTTCATAAATAAGTTTCTGCTGGGCTAACGGATCGGAGGGATCGCCATCAAACATCCGCTCGCAGATATCGGTTCCTTCTGCGGCTACGGCAATATCGAATGTATCGGTGGCGGAGCACATGGCGAAAAGAAATCCGCCGCCAGCAACAAATTCCTTGATGTGTTTGGCAACAGCCAGTTTCAATTGTGAAACTTTTGGAATCCCGTATTTGCGCGCCATGTCTTCGGCCTCTTTCTGTTGTTCGAGGTACCAGGGCATGTTGGCGTAGTTGCCGTAGAATTTCCCGTACTGACCAGTAAAATCTTCATGATGCAGGTGAAGCCAGTCGTATTTGGTGAGATCGCCCCGCATAACTTCGTCATCAAAAATTACATCGTATGGGATTTCAGCGTAGCTCAGTACGAGCGTGACGGCATCGTCCCAGGGTTGTTTTGATTTGGGAGAGTAAACGGCAATTTTGGGATACTTCTCCAACTTCATGATGTCATAATTGAGTGCCGGGCTGGCAATCTCTTCGAGTATCTGGTTAGCGACCGCATCGGAAATGATTTCGTAGCCAACCCTTCTTACAACCAACTCATTCTGGAAGGCGGGGTGGTATTTGAACATAAAGCTTCCGCCCCTGTAGTTGAGCAGCCAATCTACTTCCGTATCCTTTTTCAGCACCCAGTAGGCAATACCATACGCCTTCAAATGGTCGGTTTGCTTGTCATCCATGGGGATGAAAATGTAGTTAGCCCGGAGAGTGGCCGAACCCAGTAAAAAGCAAAACAAAAGCAGGATACGCATCGTTACAGGATACATTGTCAAAGAAACAAATTATTAGCCGGAATCGCCCTTTGATAAAACGTAAAAGGGCTATTTTTGTGCGGTTAAAACCATTTTTTTAATAAACCATGCTCGAAAACATTAAGGAAGGCCTTCGCTCCATCAAGGCAAACATGCTGCGATCCATTCTGACTGCCGTAATTGTCACTTTCGGCATCACAGCACTGGTGGGATCATTAACGGCGGTCGATGGCATTAGCTATACCCTTACAGAAAGTCTGGCTTCCTTGGGTGCCAATACATTTGATATGCTCAATACCCTGGAGAAATACTATGATGTG
>DAOMZK010000342.1:0-3746 GCA_035438035.1 Cyclobacteriaceae bacterium
CTACGAGATCCTGTGCTTTTCCTAAGAGATGGTAGCACTCCGCCTTGAGACGAATCTGTTCATTCATGGATGCTGATGGGGGACCCTGGCGGAAGCGTTGATGGACTTTGTCGAGCAGTTTCGCACAGAGACCGTCGTGATCGTACAGGATCCGGCTTTTTCTCAGGAGTGAGGGGAGTCGGAGGGAATAGGTTAGGTCCTCGTCGACCGACCGGTAGCCATGATAGCGGATATCAGCGAGTCGTTCGCCGACTCGGAGAATTTCATGGCCCTCTGCTTCGCCCTTGACGAGAGCCAGCAGGTCGATATCGCTATGGGCGGTGAGTGTGCGTCGGGCCCCAGATCCGACCAGGACGATGCCGACTAAGTCGCCTCCTCTGCGGCCCTTCACATGCCGGACGGCCACTTCAATGCCGTCTTCAAATCCTGGGGGGGGAGGACTCTCCGGTTGTTCTGGCGGCTCCGGCACGTCGAGCAGCTCAGCGTTCAGTTCTTCACGAGTGGGAGTGGTGGTCGCCGTGTTGGATTCCATAGACATCTATTGTTGTTGCGGAGTGATTATGGATGATACCTGTCTTATGCATTCGTGGGGCGAGGTCCGCCTCCCATGACATCACTTCGGCATTCTATGGATCAGGGGATAGCCTGTCAATGTCGAACGATCATCGGGGGAACACCCGTGCGAAGGCTGCGACGGCTTCTTCAATCTGAGGTTCCGTTATATCCAGGTGTGTGACGGCCCGATAGCTCTTGCCGCCGACCGAGTTGATGAGCACCCCCTGCTCCTTGAGTGCGGCCACCAGTTCGCTTGGTGAGCGTCCCTCATCAAGGATGTCGAAGATCACGATATTCGTTTCCACATGCTGCGGAGCGATCTGGATGGCTGGAATTTGCTGAAGCAGCCGGGCCAGCTTTTTCGCATGTTCGTGGTCGGTCTTGAGACGAGCCACATGTCGTTCCAATGCGTAGATTCCGGCGGCGGCCAACACGCCTGCTTGACGCATGGCGCCTCCGTACATGCGACGAAAGCGACGGGCTCGCTCGATGAGCTTGGGATCGTTGGAGAGCAGCAGCGATCCGACGGGCGCGCCGAGTCCCTTCGAGAGGCAGAGGGAGACGGTTTCAAAGTGCTGAGCATATGCGGTCGGTGGAAGCGTCGTGGCGGCCACGGCATTGAAGAGCCTGGCACCGTCCAGATGCATCGGAATGTTGTGTCTCACCGCAACCGTGCGAATTTTTTCGATCGTTGAAAGGGGGTAAATAGTGCCGCCGCCGGCATTGTGTGTATTCTCCAGACAGATCAGCGCGGTTGTGATGCTGTGCGGATCAGTCGGTCGGATGGCAGCTTCCACCTGCTCAGCCGTGATGATGCCGCGCTCTCCCGGCACCCAGTGCAGCTGCACGCCGGCCAGGGCACCGGCCGCGCCCTGCTCGTATCGGACGATATGGCTTGTGCTTTCGACGATGACTTCTTGCCCCGGCTGGGTCTGAATGCGGATCGCCAGTTGATTGGACATGGTGCCGGAAGGAACGAAGAGGCAGAACCGCTTGCCCAGCATCGCCCCGGCCATATCTTGCAGCCGATTGACGGTCGGGTCTTCACCATAGACGTCATCGCCCACGTCCGCGCGGGCCATCGCCTTGCGCATCTCATCGGTCGGTTTGGTGACGGTATCACTACGAAGATCGATCATTCCCAGGGCCTCCCCAGCATTTGGCAGGGCATTGTAACAGATCTTCTACTTGCAGGCGACGATACACCTGATACACTGCGGGCGCCATGGATGATCCACGTCATGCTCGACTTCAGCGATGGGCCGACTTCCTCGGAGCACAACAGGAAGAGTTGGTGCCGTTGGCCTGGGCGTTCGCCTATTTCTTCTGCCTCCTGTGCGGGTATTCCATCCTCCGTCCCGTACGTGACGAAATGGCCATCGAAGGGGGACTCAAGCATCTACCGTGGATGATGACGGCGACGTTTCTCACGATGCTCACGGCCACGCCGCTCTTCGGGTGGCTCTCCGCGCGATGCTCACGCTATCGATTGTTGCTGACGGTGTACGGGTTCATTATTGCGAATCTGCTGGCCTACTACCTGTTGATGACAAGTCATCTGTATCCCGAGTGGGTAGCCCGCAGCTTTTTTGTGTGGCTCTCAGTAATCAATCTATTGATCGTGTCGGTGTTCTGGAGCTTCATGGCCGATCTTTTCACGACTGAGCAGGGACTGATATAAAATATCCATTACAAATACTTTAATTTTTATTGTGGTTTGTACCTATGGTGGGTACAAATGCATCCGTTTACCATGCGTTACTTTAATCATCAAAAGTAATTCACGGATAAACAGGCCCATGCAAACACTTACACACAAAAGTTATTATGAAATATTAAAGTCTCAAACAGAAAGGTTATTGCCTGAAGCTGCTTATAAAGGAGTTGTTCCGGCTACTCTTCAATTGAAAGAACTGGAACTGCTAAAGAACACATTGCATTATGAGAAATTCTTTTTTGTAATCAATCATCAAAGTTTTACAACCGAAGAAATACATGGCGTAAAACGCTGGCTGGGTTACAGCGATACGGAGTTTACTATTAAGAAATATTTCAGCATTATACATCCGGCGCACCTGGTTGCACAAATGACTTCGATCTATGAATTGCTGGAGAGTTTTATATCCGGTGAATGGCCTATACAATTCATGAGCCATTGCTTTATCAACATCATAGCGCTACAACATGCCAACCGGGAATACCTTTTATTTAAAAGAGTTGCATGGCCTTTTCAGCATGATCATGAAAACCGCTTATTAAGTATACTGAATGAATTTACACTTATAGGTAAATATAACAACGAACCATATAGTGTGCGACTGAGCGACACCAATGGTAAGACCATTGACTGGAATGATGAAATGCTGAAACGCACCAAACATTCATTTCAAAAACAAATGGCTTTTTCGCTGCAGGAACAACGGCTGCTGGGCAAATACGCTTACAACCCTTCGCTTACCACTGCGGAGATAGCAACTATTTTTAATGTAAAAGACAGCACCGTAATCACTTATAAAAAACGCATACTCAGCAAAGCCGAAAAACTTTTTCATCAGCGTTTTAAAACAGCCAAACATGTTGCGGAATATTTACGGGAGCTGGGATTGGTATAAAAATATTTTTTGATTTTGTACCTATGGTGGGGACAAATGAAGCAATAGAAGTTATTCATATTTACAGAAATCAGGGTTGACAATAATTTTAAAAATAAAAAACAAATACCATGAAAATTTATTTTTCTACTTACGTACTGATATTTTCTGTTTTTATCAGTAACTCCGCTTTAGCTTACAAAACTCCAATTAATAAAATCTATTATGAAACAGGCAGGATAGATTTCATAATTATTGATACCACTGGCTCTGATAAGCCCGCAACAAAAAAAGAACAACAAGCAGATTATCTTACAGAAATATGGTCGCATGCAGATGATATGAAACCTAAAGAGCTGGTAAAATTTATGGAAGGTCTAATTACCGAATTAAGGCAAAAGCAAGCGAATAAAAACTTAAAGATTCAATTAGATGCTATAAAAGCCCTTCATGAACAATTCGAAAATGAAATACCAGGATTCGGTGGGAATCAACCAAATGTGTGTGAATGGAAAGACAGGCTGGCATCTACAATTTCTGCTTTAGCACCGGATTCTGAAATAGCTGAATATGAAATTACTTCTGGTGTAAGTATTGGAT
>DAOMZK010000343.1:0-3739 GCA_035438035.1 Cyclobacteriaceae bacterium
ACTGTGTGGAGATTGGCCATGATTGCGCTGATCAATCAGGAAAACCGTAAAATGTTGTGAAAAAGATTTCGCCAGTGTATACCAATTGTCGGAGGAGCCAAACAGTCCGTGAAGGATAATGAGTGGCGGCCCTTCACCGGATTGCCTGAAAAATAACTTCATGTTCCAAAGGTAATGTACTTTATGGAATGCCTTACCTCATGTTGTGTTTTGAAAGTTGATCACCGGTCTGTTAATCTTTAAAATCTGCGGTATCCCCACCACTGATCTGTATATTTGCCTTCATATTTTTTTATGGAACTCTACAACGGCATATTTCAACTTCATGGTCTTTCCTTCCAACAGCTTGCGGAGGAATTTGGGACACCACTTTACATCTATGATGCTTCAAAAATCGAATTTCAGATAAAAAACCTGAAAGCGGCCTTCGCTGAATCCGATGTCAGGATTAAGTACGCAGCCAAAGCATTAACCAACATTTCCATTCTCCGGCTGATGCGCAAAAACGGGATTGGTGTGGACGTAGTCTCCATCCAGGAGGTTCAGATCGCGATGAAAGCCGGCTATGCTCCTTCCGAAATCATGTTTACCCCCAACTGTGTCGATTTCGATGAGATTTTAGCCGGTGCGGAGCTGGGGCTCAGCATCAACCTCGACAACCTGCCCATTCTTGAAAAGTTTGGGAAAAAATTCGGCAACCGCTACGCCTGTGGTTTACGGCTCAATCCCAACATCATGGCAGGGGGCAATTATAAAATTTCTACCGGTCACAGTCATTCCAAATTTGGGATTTCTGTTGCCCAACTGCCTGAAATTTTAAAACTCATTCAACAATATAAAATCAAAGTCAACGGCCTACACATTCATACCGGATCAGAAATCAAAGACGTGGACGTGTTTTTAAAAATGGCTGAAATTCTCTTCGGCATTGCTGCAGACTTTCCGGATTTAAAATTCATTGACTTCGGTGGGGGATTCAAAGTCGCCTACAAAGAAGGTGATGCAGTAACGGATATCGGTCAACTTGGACGCAAACTTGGAGTGCTCTTTCAGGACTTTCACAAAAAGACAGGAAGAAAACTGGAACTATGGATTGAACCTGGAAAATATCTGGTCAGTGAGGCGGGTTATCTCCTGGTGAAAACCAACGTGGTCAAACCAACACCAACAGTAATTTTTGTCGGCGTAAACTCCGGCCTGAACCATCTCATCCGTCCGATGATGTACGATGCATATCACGAAATCGCGAATGTATCCAATCCGGCCGGTGCACAAAAAACATATACTGTGGTGGGAAATATTTGCGAGACGGACACATTGGGTGCCGACCGCTCACTGGCGGAAGTGCGTGAAGGTGATTTGCTGGTGATTAAAAATGCCGGCGCCTACGGATACATGATGGCTTCGAATTATAATTCCCGTTTGCGTCCTGCGGAAGTACTCATCATTGACAGAAAAGCAAAACTGATTCGTGAACGTGATACACTTGACCGTGTACTACAGGGACAGATAGACATTTTTGAATAAATGTATGACTTGATTGTTTTGGGGGGTGGTGCGGCAGGTTTCTTTGCTGCGACGGAAGCAGCCCATCACAACCAGGATTTGAAAATTCTTATTCTTGAGAAATCAACCAAATTCCTCTCTAAAGTCCGCATTTCCGGAGGGGGCCGCTGCAATGTCACCCATCATTGTTTTGAACCTACTCCGCTTTCAAAACATTATCCACGAGGTCAAAAAGAATTAAAGTACTTATTTAAAATTTTTCATGCCGGTGACACGGTAGACTGGTTTAAAAAACGCGGAGTGACACTAAAGACCGAAGGCGATGGTCGCATGTTTCCTGTAACCGATAATTCTCAAACCATCATTAACTGCTTTTTACAGGAAGCAGAAAGAAATAAAATTGACATTTTTACTTCACATGAGGCTGAAAAAATAGAGAAGGCAAAAAATGGTTTCTCTGTCCTTTGCCGTAACGGAAAAATATTTTCCACCAAGAAAGTACTCGTAGCCATCGGTGGACATGCACAGCCCGAAAAGTATGAATGGCTGAAAGCGCTGGGGCATTCCATTGCTCCTCCAATCCCATCCTTGTTCACGTTCAATAATCCCGCGAACGAATTTTCCGGGTTGATGGGTCTTTCTGTCCAGGATGCAGAAGTGAAAATTGCCGGCACGAAGTTTTCTTCACGCGGACCGGTATTGATTACCCACTGGGGACTGAGTGGTCCTGCAGTAATTCGATTGTCATCCTGGGCTGCAGAATATCTTTTTGAAAAGCGCTACCAGTTTACGGCCCTGATCAACTGGACCGCTGTAGAAACGGAGGAATCGCTGAGGGCTTTATTCAGTCAGAAAATTCTAAAGGAAGGAGGCAAGCGGATAGAAGCACATGCTCTCTTTCAAATACCAAAACGCCTGTGGGTTGCCTTGTGTGAAAAGGCCGGCGTAACAGAAAAAATGGTGTGGGCTGAAACGCCGGCTAAAACACTTAACCGCCTGTTGGAACATCTCATCCGTTGTTCATTTGAAATCCGGGGTAAGACAACTTTTAAAGAAGAATTTGTTACCTGCGGAGGCGTGAATCTTTCAGAGATTGACCTTACCACCATGCAAAGCAAACTGGTACCTGGTCTTTTCTTTGCGGGTGAAGTGCTCAATATAGACGGTGAAACGGGAGGATTTAATTTCCAGGCAGCCTGGACCACCGCTGCAGTTGCCGCACAGTCGATCTGTAATGCCTGATTAGGACCAATCTGTAATAATAAATAGAGGTTTGATGGCCGTGTTTCAAAACCCAGTTTGCTGCATTTCTATTTTTATATACTTTTGTGGCCCTGTCTTTAAACCAGTACAGAATTCGGTGACGTAGCTCAGTTGGTAGAGCAAAGGACTGAAAATCCTTGTGTCGGGGGTTCAATTCCCTCCGTCACCACATAAACCCTCCTCAAGAGGGTTTTTTGTTTATGGTACTTTCAAGCCGCATCCATACCATCCTTGGGCAATAAAATGTATTTTTAGTTTGAATTTTGTTCTGATAATCATGAGCCTGATACCGCAATTGGTTTTTTTGTTTGTTGTCGGCACCGCCACCTACTTTATCCGCAAACGCGTTCTTCGAATCAAAGCCAACATCCGGTTAGGCAAAGCCAATTCCATTTCTGATCGCGGATCTGAGCGATTAAGAAATGTTTTGCTGGTGGCCTTCGGTCAAAAGAAAATGTTTAAGCGACTGGTCCCGGCGATTCTTCACTTCTGTATTTATGCCGGATTCCTCATTATCAATCTTGAAGTGCTGGAATTTATAATCGATGGAGTGGCGGGTACCCATAGAATCTTCGCACCCTACCTTGGGAATTTGTATAACATTCTGATGAATGGTTTCGAATTTCTGGCGGTTGCGGTTTTGTTTGCCTGTATCGCATTTTTGATCCGCAGAAATATCATCCGGGTACCAAGATTCTGGTCTGCTGAGATGACGCGGTGGCCCCGCCTGGACGGAAACCTTATCCTTTGCATCGAAATCATCCTGATGTTTGCCATTTTCACCATGAATGCGACTGATCAGATACTGCAAACCCGGACCGATCATTACATCTCAACCGGCACGTTAATGATCAGCGCTTCCCTAACTGGACTATTTGAATCGCTCGATACCACCACGCTCATTTTTGTCGAACGATTCGCCTGGTGGTTTCACATTATAGGAATTTTAGGATTTACACTTTACATCACC
>DAOMZK010000344.1:0-3721 GCA_035438035.1 Cyclobacteriaceae bacterium
TTTCATCATATCAACGATGCGATTCAATTCGGGGAACGAAGCCGCATTTAGAGTATACTTTTCAAAGTAAAAGAAAATATTGTTCAGGGTGACCGTCGTGTTGGGTTCAATAGCCGTTACACCAATCGGAGCCAGGCGTATATCATGCACTTCTGTGGCATCCTTTGTTACGTTGGTGAGGTCGAGGTTCTGGTTTTCGGAAATATGACCTTCGGCTTCAGCCCGAACACCGTATCGCACTCCGCCCGGCAAATGAATTTCATATTCACCCGTTTCAGGATTTGAATTAGCTATTCCGATTTCTTTTCCATCGGGCAACCGTTCATAAATAATTTTTGCGCCGATCGGTTTACCTGTTTTCCCATCAACCAGTTTTCCTTTCACTATAACAACAGGTTCAGGTGTCCTGTAAATGGGAAGTTTGACGCGGAAAATGTCTGCATTGTCTTCCGTTACACCACGTGAATAATAAGCAAACTCACTGGTGGAGGGAATATTGAAAAAGAGATCATCCAGTTTGGAATTAATGTCCGGTCCCATGTTTTGCGGTTCGGACCAATTCTTCCATGTATCATCCAGTCTTGTGCTGGTGTAAACATCCGCGCCGCCAAAACCACTGAAGCCATTGGATGAGAAAAAGAGTGTTTTGTTGTCAGATGCAAGAAAGGGTGCTGACTCTTCGCTCGCGGTGTTAACTACGTCACCAAGATTCAGCGGCTCTGACCAGCTGCTATCGTTCTGCTGAAAGCTGACATACAAATCGCGTTCACCATGCGAGTCTTCCCGTTCAATAGACATCAACAGTGTGTTTCTCGTATTGGCCAGAAAATAATTTGCCTTATCATTAAAGTTATAGTCGTTCTTTATATTGACCGCCATGGGTTTGGTCCAGTTGCCGTTCATGTTGGTACTGAGGGATACACCGGCCATCATCTTGCCATTGGGTAAATATTTATTACCCAGGACCAATACGGTTTTACCATCGGGTGTAGAAGCCACCGCGTTGACGAAGTTGGGGCCAGCAGTGTTGAATTGCGGACCCATATTTTTTGCCAGTTCCCACTTGCCGTCATTTCCCAATTCAGAAAACCATATATCTTCCTTGTCATTCACTCCGCCGATGTTGTCCGGATGATTTTTGCGGGAGAAATACATTGTCTTTCCGTCAGGAGAAAGGAGGGGATTCAATTCCGTATAATCACTATTGACATTCTTATCCAGTTGTTCAACTACCAATCCCTTGCTCAACAATTCCGGCATCGAAATATTTGGAATGATCCGGATATTCACATCAGAAATTCCCACAGCATCAATAGAGAAATAATCTGTCATTGCTTCCCCGTCAAATTCCAGCTTGAGTGCTGTTACTTTATAGGTTGTCTTTTCAATGAAAATATTTCGCATCATGGCCTTGGTTGGAACCGGGCCCGGATTAGAAGTGAAAATGAGATGCTCCGCCCCCTTCTCGTCATAGGCAAAAACTTTAAATAGCGCACTGGGATTGTGAGATTCCGCTATCGCAATCTGCTCAATCTGCATGGGGTTGCTGTAACCCAGTTTGATGAACTCCAGGCGCTTCGGCTTATCCGGTGTCCACGCATTGGGATTCTGTCCGCCTGCCGGAAGGACATTGGGCTTGCCCAACGCCTGTTGTGCGGAGTATTGGACAGGTGTCAGTTCGGAAGAAACGTCAATGACTTTTGATGCCCATTGAACCACCTGGCCTTGCCCGGAATAGCTGATTATCAACAGAAAAGGGAGTAAATATCTCTTCATGGCTTAAGTAGGTAATAGGGCAAAATATGAAAACTTAAACTTAATTAAAATTTTCCAGAAGGATACCTGCCCGGGTCCCGACTGGGCTACTCCAGGGAGGTCTTATTGAACAACAGGAAGCCAATATGGAGCAACACGCCAAGCTTGTTTTCATTGTCATCGTAATAATTGACGCTGAAGCTTATGGGCCCGATGGTGGAATGCATAACAAACCCCGCTGTGCCGGTAAAGTAGATTTTTGTTATCTCGGACGTGAGAACAGCCTCCTGGTTGCTGCCACGGGAAATAGCCTGGAATGGTTTAAAAAGGTATCCTTCCAGGCGGAAATCAAGATTTTTTCTCAGCGTGAAAACATTGCGCCATCCACCTGCGACAAAATTAAATGAACGAAAGTTTTCAAGCAGAAGGGTCCGGCTATCCTGAATAGGATTAAAACCCGGGGCGTTGATAATGGTCCCCTGGTAATTGTTGAATACGGGTTGATTGGAAATGTTGGCGTGCAGATAATATCCGGAGCTATAAATTCCTTTTTTAAAATACTGCTCCATAATTAAGGCAACCCGAAGCCAGTTTCTTCTTGTATCAGGTACTGCCGATTTATACAACATAGAAGTGTTGCCCGGGTTGACTTGTTCTGTCAGGTCAAAATAGTCAGCCATCAAAAGAAAAGATTTACCTGTATTGGCATATTGCTTCCGGTTGAGCGTGTTCGTGGCAATATTGAAACCGTACCGCATGCCTGTCAATTTGAGTTCATCCAACGTATCGGTGGAGACCAAAACCGGGTTGTCTATGTATTGATCATTATTACTGATGTAGTGCCCTCGGATTGAAGCCTTCAACTGCTTACCAATGGGTACACCCATGCTTAGTCCATACTTTCTGTCAATACGGTTAAGAATGGTAGAGTTGGATTTTTGATCAATGATGTCTCCCACCTGCAGGTAATCCCAACTGTTGAAGGTGGCTTCCGGTTCCAGGTAGTAACGGCCCAGTCCTGGAAAATCCAAACGCGCAATGACTTGTGCAGATTTGTAAAAACTTCCCGTACTGAAATTGGCGCTGGCCCGCGTCAGAATATTATTGAAGTAGTAATAGTTCAGTCCGAGGAAAATATTGCTGACATTTCTTGTGGCGATGACACCACCAAAATCGACCTGAAAATTATTTTGTGGCCGGCGGGTAATTTGAAAGTTGAAATACTTTGAATCCGGGTTGAATGAAAAGCTGGGATAAATATTTTTAAAGTAATCATCGGCCACCAACTGATAGTATCCGGTCTTTACATCATTGAAATACAATGGGCGCTTGCCCCCTTTAAAAAACCGGTTGATGTATCGCTGTTGCCTTCCGTTGAATCCTTCCGTTTTGATATTTTCAATCAGGAGTGGACTGGTTTTGTTATTGAAAGCGTTTCGCGCCACGGCTACTTCTTCGCAGGATTTACGCGCACTGATCTTGGCTTTTATTTCGGGCATTTTACGCATGGTCTGCGCATATCCGCTGTCGATTAGTGCCTTGGCTTTCGCAAAATCAAACCCGCTGAACGGTGTCAGATCCGGCTGAATGTAGATACCTGATGCCGGCACTTCGGAAGGATCGGATTTATCGAGTAACAGATAGAGTAAGGATCTTGAAATTAGTTTTTCATCTTCCCCTTTGGGATACTCATTGTACACTTTGCTTGAAACATTGGAACCAATGACTACTCCGGGTTGAAATTCTTTTTGGGCTACGTCCACCGGGAAATTATTGTATACGCCGCCGTCAAATAAATACTGGCCATCCACGCGAATGGGTTTATAGAAGAAGGGAACCGTCTGGGTTGCCCGGAGAGCGTCACTCAATTCTCCTTTTTTAAGGATGACTTGCTGCTGGGTAAAAATTTCAGCTGCGACGACACGAAGCGGAACGAAGAGGCTGTCGAAGTTTCCCCTGGCTATAG
>DAOMZK010000345.1:0-3708 GCA_035438035.1 Cyclobacteriaceae bacterium
CCGCATGATCTGGAATCTTTGCAACTGGACGGGAGTCTCTAATAAACTTCTTTCAGGTGGTTAAACCTTACGCTTCCTCTTACTGCGCTTCACCGATTACCAATTACCGTTTACCGATTACCGATTACCTCTTAACTTTTCGTAGTCCAATTCGTCATTCGTCAATCGTCATTCGTAATTTGCCAACTTAACCCTATCGCATGAGCGAACTTATTAGTGAAATTGCTACCGGCGTCTGGACTCCCATCCTCTTCCTTCTCATCCTGGGTGGACTCTTTTTCTTTTTCTATTCGAGATTCATCCATTATAAATATTTCAGTCATTGTATCGCCATTCTCCGTGGCAAGTATCACAATCCAAATGATCCTGGCCAGATCAGCCCGTATGAGGCCTTATCAACTGCACTCGCTTCCACAGTTGGTATGGGAAATATTGCCGGTGTTGCAGCCGCCATCAGTGTCGGCGGACCAGGCGCATTGTTCTGGATGTGGGTCACTGCGTTCGTCGGGATGTCAACGAATTTTTTTACCTCCACCCTTTCGGTCATGTACCGTGGAAAAGATTCTGCAGGCATTATCCAGGGCGGACCGATGTACGTCATTCGTGAAGCGCTTGGAAAACGCTGGCATCCGCTGGCCGTGTTGTTTTGCCTCTGCTGCATGATTGGTTGTCTTCCAATATTCCAGGCCAATCAACTTACACAGGCTATTATCGATATCGGCATCTCATCTGCTGAAGCAAAGGCCATGGTTTTCCACTTCGTGGGTTTTGAAATCAACGTATTGAAATTTATCATCGGATCAGTACTCATGATCATTTCAGGAATTGTTATCATCGGCGGAATACAGCGTATCGGAAGTTGGGCAGGCAAGATGGTGCCAATGATGATTATCATTTATCTCTTCTCGGTCATCGCCATACTTACAATCAATATCAGCCAGGTGCCAACTTACCTCTGGATGATCATCACAGATGCCTTTGCCGCTCACCACTATCAAGGCAACCCTGCCCTGGGCGGTCTTCTCGGGGGATTAATTGTCGCCGGTGTACGGCGTGCATCATTTTCCAACGAAGCTGGCATTGGAACAGCGCCGATGGCGCTCGGTGCATCACAAAGTACAGAACCCATCCGTGAAGGATTGGTATCCATGATCAGTCCGGCGATTGACACATTGCTCGTTTGCTCCCTCACTGCACTCGCCATTCTGGTTACCGGTGTCTGGCAAACCTCGGATGCCAATGGGGTGTCGCTCACCGCTACAGCATTTCAAATGGCCCTTCCGGGGATCGGTAAATATCTTTTGCTGCTGTGTGCATTTTTCTTTGCCATCACATCCCTGTTTTCCTATTCGTACTACGGAAGCAAAGCTCTTTCCTTTCTAATCGGGGTGAATGCGAGCAAATACTACAACTACTTCTATCTGTTCACCATCATTATCGGCGCGGTGGCCTCCATGGCCGACGTGATGAATGTCATTGACATCGCTTATGCGCTGATGGCCGTACCCACCATGGTTTCTGGTTTTTTGCTAGCACCAAAAGTAATGGCGGAAGCGAAATCATATTTTACGAGGATGAAGGAGGATTTGTAATACAAGTTCCCGCCTGCCTTTGCCGAAGCGGCTACGCGCAGGAAGGCAGATTGACGCAAATTGAATGCGCAGATAAGCCCAGATTTTTAAAAATTCTGTGAAATCTGCGTGCTTAATTTGTGGAAATCTGCGGGAAACAGAATATGTGACATCCAGATAGAATCCCATTTTGGAACCTCATCTCCACTAATACAATTCATTTCTTTTTCGTAGATTCAATAGCCCTTAGCGGGTACCTGAAATCATTTCCTTAACCAAACCCACAATTTTATGAGAAACGTTGTCATGCCGTTTCTCTGCTTTGCGCTCCTGGCAGGATGCGCCAAAAAAGCAGAAGAGCAAACGGCTGCCCCCGCCGTTACTGAAACTAAGCCTGCGCCGGTAGAAATCGCTGATGCGAAGTATGTCGACATCGCCAAAACAGTCGGCGCGGGACTCACCTCCGGCGACATCGATATGATGACCAGCAACTTCGCTGACAATGCCAGATACTATTGGTCAGCAGGTGATAGCCTCGCCGGCAAGCAAGCCATTGTTGATTATTGGAAAGAGCGCCGGGGCAAAGTGATTGAAACATTGACTTATACCGAAAGTGTTTACCTGCCAGTCAAAATGAACGAGGCACAGGGCGCAGCATCGGCCGGCACCTGGCTCCTGGCATGGAACAAGGTTGCTGTGAAATATAAAAACGGCAAGGAACTTTCCTTCTGGGCTCACACCGATTATCACTTCAACAGTAATGATAAAATTGATCGCGCCATTCAGTACATCGACCGTGCTCCGATCAATGCGGCATTGGCAGCGAAGAAGTAAATAAAAATTTTCCCGCAGATCTTCCTAGATTTGGACGCTGATTTTCGCTGATTAAATAAGCGCTCATCTGCGCGCATTTCATCTCCGAGTATCTGCGGGAAATGTATTTATCCAGCTACGCTGGCAACTCCTTCTTTATCCTTCTGATAAGGATAATCAAACAATCCATGTTCCTTGATCGCGGCCTCCACTTTGTGCGGCACAAATTTCTCCCATCCCATCTCCCCTTTCCTGATCATCGCCAGGACATTATCTGAAATGATATGAAGGTTCTTCACATTGGCATCCCGGATGTCCTCCATCTTGTTGTTGTCCTTCAGGTATTTGAAAAGATTTTTTGAATTATCGGGCAACTGAGATTCGAAATCTTTCAACGTAAACAACTCGTTGGAATCTTTTTTCCACGCCGGGTAGATGTACAGCTTGACTTTGGTTCCAAAGAGTGAGGCAAAACTTTCCAGCAATCCGCCGCGGAGATTTTCATAGGTCTTCTCTTCAAAGACTTTTTGCAGTGCATAGATGCCCAGGATAATCCCGATCTTCTTTCCTTTTGTGATCTTGGACAAGTAATCCACCAACCGGTAGTATTCAAAATAATTTGATATCAGCACCGTCTGCCCCAACGAACAAATAATATCTGCGCGATAGAGGAAATCCTTCTCATCAATCTTGCCGTCAGCGCCAAGGTCGGTCAGCGTCAATTCGGTCAGTACGACAATCTTAGCCTTGTCGACATCCGGTTCATTTTTGAAATGACGCCGGGATGCCAACAGCATATCCACATTCACATGTGTAACGGGCCGGAACCTGCCGCGCAACACGAGTACATTCTTTTTATACAAAACTTCCGAAGGCTGCATCACGGTACCATCCGGACCAAACATCGCTGCTTTGGTCAGTCCGTTCTTTACCAGCTTCAGTGCCATCAGCCGGTTATCAACATGCTTAAAATCAGGGCCGCTGATGCGGAACATGTCCACTTCCATTCTGCGGGTGGAGAGTCCGTCGAGCAGTGACATCATGATTTCTTCCGGGTCGGCTAAGAACATACAGCCCCACAGCATGTTTACTCCCAGCGTACCGACCGCATACTGTTGCTGCAGCGGATCGTTGTCATGCATTTTAACGTGGGCTACACATTCATTGTATTCACCTTTGGGATGAGTTTGAAACCGGAGCCCTATCCAGCCATGCCCCTGGTTGGTGCGTTCATAGTTTAAGGCCTCCACGGTATCGGCGAAAGCGAAGAAACGGGTGTCTTCAATCTTATGCGGCAATCTTTCCAACAACAGGTCATACTCCT
>DAOMZK010000346.1:0-3685 GCA_035438035.1 Cyclobacteriaceae bacterium
AAAAAGGTTGTGACCGAGCTCATCACTACACGATATGAGATTAGTCCACATTGGAAAGACAAGCATATCTATGTGCCGGCAGAATCGGATTTGCTTCAGGATGTAGCTTTCACCAATGTACTCCGGCTGAAGTTCAGGGTAGTGCAGAAAATGATGGAGGAAAATCTATCTCGTATCAGAATGTCTGAAGAAGCTAAAAAAGCAGATGAAGTCGAAAAATACCTTGAACAACAGGATGGCTTAAAAAAAGCAGAACAAGAGCTCGCTTCAATATTAGGAATTGTGGTGGCCCGCTAGGAACATATAGATAGTTAAAAGTGTTAGCATACTGAGGAAAAATGCGATGAATAACGATATACGGTTAGATCGAATAGAAGAGGCAATTGATGCTGTGAAGAACGGAAAACTGATCATCGTAGTGGATGATGAGAGCCGTGAGAACGAAGGAGACTTTATCTGTGCGGCTGAGGCGATAACGCCTGAGATAGTCAACTTTATGGCGCGGGAAGGCCGCGGGCTGATCTGCGTCCCACTGGCGGAGGACCGATGTGATGAACTTGGACTGGACTTAATGGTGAATAAGAATACGGCAGCGTATGAGACTCCTTTTACCATCTCGGTTGATTTGATTGGTCACGGTTGCACCACCGGAATTTCAGCCCATGACCGCTACATGACCATCAAGGCCCTGGCTGATCCCAGAACAAAACCGGAGGAATTGGGAAGACCGGGTCATATTTTTCCCTTGCGGGCGAAACGCGAAGGCGTACTCCGGAGAACGGGACATACTGAGGCAGCGATTGATTTCGCGAAACTTGCGGGCTTTCGTCCTGCTGGCGTGCTGGTGGAAATTATGAATGCGGATGGTTCCATGGCGCGGCTTCCTGATCTGAGAGGGGTAGCCGACAAATTCAATTTGAAACTCGTATCCATTAAAGATCTGATTGCCTATCGCATGAAAGCAGAATGCCAGGTGCGAAGAAGAGTGGACGTGAATATGCCGACGGCCTACGGTGATTTTAAACTGGCTGCCTACGAACAAATTGATAGTGGTGAACTTCATCTCGCCCTGATCAAAGGCGAATGGAAAATTGATGAACCCGTAATGGTACGCGTTCATTCTTCCTGTGTGACAGGCGATATATTCGGTTCCTGCCGATGTGATTGTGGTGCCCAGCTTCAGGATGCGATGAAAATGGTTGAAAAGGAAGGTAAAGGTGTCGTGCTCTACATGAAGCAGGAGGGCAGGGGTATAGGGTTACTGAATAAACTGAAAGCCTACAAACTACAGGAGGATGGCCTTGATACGGTGGAAGCTAATCTTCAATTGGGATTTGATATGGATAGCCGTGACTATGGAATTGGTGCACAGATTTTGAATGATCTGGGTGTTTCCAAACTCCGATTGATCACGAATAATCCAAAAAAACGAGTTGGGTTGATGGGTTACGGGCTGGAGATTGTGGAGAATATTCCTATAGAAACAATACCCAATCCGTACAATGAAAAATATCTGAAGACCAAACGTGACAAACTGGGGCATACCATTCTAAAGAATTTATGAAGACCGGCTTGATTTTTATGCTCACCATGACAATCAGCGCAGCTTTTCCACAGTTGTATCCATACAATTCATCAAGTGGAGGAAACTATACTTTTCCTTCAGAAATGTGGCATGAAGGGAAGCTCATTTTGGAAAGCGGGGATACGCTAAGGGGAAATATTAAGTATGATTTGCAGAATGATATTCTGCAATATGAATGGTCAGGAAAACTGGAAACTTTCAGCGCCCGGAAGGTATTATTTTTTGAAATATTTGATAAGACCGTAAAACGTTATCGTCCGTTCTATTCTTTACCTTATGCTACCCCCGGCGGATATAAAGCCACTGTATTTTTTGAATTGCTCTCAGAAGGCAAGATTACCCTGCTGTGCCGTGAATCTTTAGAGACCAGGAGTATGACTAATTCTTATTATGGCTATGGCTACGGCTCTTCCACACGAATTGTGCTGGTAAATAAATTTTTTCTTTTGAACGAAAGGGGCATCATAGAACCCTTTTCAGGAAGGAAAAGCGATCTTGTCGACCTCATGGGAAGGCAAAGTGAAGAAGTCGAAAAATTTATAAAATCCAATAAACTTAAGGTCGACCAGAAGTATGACCTGGCTCAAGTAGTTAACTATTATAACTCACTCTTTAAATGAATTCAAGCAAACCCCTGATCCTTGTCTCCAATGACGATGGAATCACAGCACCCGGGATCGGTCATCTGGTCAGTGTAATGAAAGAAATAGGAGAGGTGATTGTGGTGGCACCCAATCGACCTCAATCCGGAATGGGCCATGCCATTACCGTAGGAGACACCCTGAGGTTGAAGGAGTCCCACATTTTTGAAGGAGTAAGGGCTTACGAATGTTCCGGGACTCCCGCGGATTGTGTCAAGATGGCGCGTCACTATGTGTTGAAAGATAAGCGTCAGCCCGATGTGGTGGTCAGCGGCATTAATCATGGAAGCAACACTTCCATTAGTGTATTATATTCAGGTACCATGTCTGCGGCTATTGAAGGGGCGATAGAAGGAACCCCGGCGATTGGATATTCTTTGTGTGATTACAGCAGTGAAGCGGATTTTTCGCATACACATGAATATATCCGGAGGATCACACTACAAGTACTGAAGAAAGAATTGCCCAAAGGTGTGGCATTGAATGTAAATTTTCCCCCTGCACGAAATGAAAAATTGAAAGGTATCAGGATTTGCCGACAGGCCAACGCAAAATGGGTGGAGGAATTTGATGAACGCAGAGACCCAAACGGGCGCCGCTACTTCTGGATGACTGGCAATTTTGTGAACTTCGACAAGGGAGAAGATAATGATGAGTGGGCTATCGCAAACAACTATGTTTCTGTTGTCCCTTGTCAGTTTGATCTGACTGCCCATACCTCCATTCCTGTGCTGAATGAAGCCTGGGACATATTGACTTGATGTTCACATCGGGTCGACATCAAAGGCGATCCTGACATTTCTGAATTCCTTCATTTCACTGCTGCGGTCACTGAGTAAACGAAGCTGGCTTTTGATGGCCTGCAACTGACCCTGATCCCTCGGTATCTTTACTAAAATCGAATGAAGAAATTCATTTCTGACTTTTGATATCATAGGTTCACCGGGACCCATAAACCGTACACCTTTCAATATTTTTTTTGCTTCGGTTGCAAACCATTCGGCCGATTTTCGGCTGATGTTTTTGTCAATATGCCTGAAGGTGATTTCAATCAGTCTTGCATAAGGGGGGTAGGCATTTGATTTCCTGTCTTCCAATTGGTCAGAAAGGAACCCCTCCACATCATGCCGTAATACATAACTGAAAATAGGGTGTTGGGATTGCGAGGTCTGGATGATCACTTTGCCCTGCTTTTCACGGCGGCCTGCCCGGCCGCTGACCTGGACGATGAGTTGAAAGGCACGTTCATGAGATCGGAAGTCTGGGAAATGAATCATACGATCAGCATCAAAAACACCCACCAGGCTGACGTGGTCAAAGTCAAGACCTTTTGTAACCATTTGTGTTCCTACCAGGATGTTGGTCTCGCCTTTTTCAAAATCGGTGAGTATGGAATCGTATCCTCCCTTGGTACGTGTTGTATCCAGATCCATTCTGCCTACTACAGCATCCGGGAAAT
>DAOMZK010000347.1:0-3660 GCA_035438035.1 Cyclobacteriaceae bacterium
GCAGATACACAATATTTAGTTTCTTGCTGAACAGTGTATCGATTGAATACTCTTCCTCGCGATAGACAATCCTTTTTGATTTGTTGATCTGCAAATGTTCAAACAAAGCTTCCACTACCTGTGACGGATTGTGAGGAACAATTCCAATGGAATCTCCCGGAGCATAATCAAGGTCCTCGGCTTCAATTTCAATGTGATGCGTTTGCTTGGCTGAACGCCTTCCGTTGAGATTGGTATTGGAAATAACGGATCCTGAATAAATCTTCTTTCCTGAGGATTTGCGTTTTGCTTCGCTCCTGGAAGGCGCTTCAGATTGGGTAGATCCCAGAGAACTCAGCGCATGCTCAAACCATGCATTGGCATCGGATTCATAATCGGTATCGCATTTCCTTAATGACAGCACCCGATTCGCACCCAATTGCTCCAGTCGCAAATCAATATCCTCACCTGTCTTACAGAATAATGGATAAGATGTGTCGCCAAGGGCCAGTACGCCATAATGGAGCTGGCTCAGAGAAAGAGTATTATTGTGAATAAAATCGTAGAATTTTTTAGCAGCTGCGGGCGGCTCCCCATCGCCATGTGTACTCACGACCACCAGGAAATATTCTTCTTTCTGCAGGTCACTGAAGCGATATTGATCCAGGCTTTGCAGTTTGGTCTTTACTCCTGAACGCTTCGCCTTCAATGCAAAGTCGGATGCCAGTTTTTTTGAATTGCCCGTGTCCGTTCCATACACAATGGTGATTTTATTTACCTGGGGTTTAACCGTTTCTGCTGATTCCGAGGAATGGTTTACCAGGCCAGCCAAATAGCCATTGATCCACACCAGTTCTTCCCGGGTGGACTGCTCAATCAGGCCAAGCAACGTTTTCAATTTGGGTTCGGCGAGCATCAGTTCAGATTGACCGGAACAATATTCTCCTTGGAATTAAAATAACCGGCAGACTCACGTGTGCCGGTGAACCAATTGAATCTTTTATGTAAGACCGTCACTTTTCCAACTACAATAATGGTAGGTGAAGTAAGACGGATGCTGCTCCTTTTTGAATTGTATTCCGGTAATGGCAGAACCTGGACCCGCTGAAAGGGTGTCGTGGCTTCAGAAATAACAGCGAGCTGCTTGTCTGGTGAAATCCCGGATAATAATAGATTTTCTACAAGTGTATCGAGAAACTCCATCGACATATAAAACACAAGCGTATCCTCTGTTGAAGTCAATTCATTCCAATATGCAGGCGTCCACTTTACATCACCATAATGTGTAATGAAGCGAACAGAATTGGCGTATCCTCTCGCCGTTAACGGAAAACCGGCATAGGCTGCTGCACCTGACGCGGCCGTTATGCCCGGAACTACTTCAAAATCAATCCCATACTTTGTCAACGTTTCCAGTTCATCCAATACATTGGAAAAAAAACTTACGTCTCCTCCTTTTAATCTTAACACCAATGCATTTGTCTTCGCGTGTTCAACCAGCAAGTCATTAATAGTCTGTTGTCCCGTTGACGAAGCACTTCCACCCTGCTTGCCAGCACGAATAATTTTTGACCCGGGCTTAACATTGGCAACTAACAATTCTTCACTCACCAGGCGGTCCACGATTACCACGTCGGCCAGCTTAAGATATCGTAAAGCTTTTACGGAAATCAGATCAGGATCACCCGGACCTGCTCCGGCAAGGATTACTTTGCCCAATACTTTATTTTCAGTGTTCATTGAATTTTACACTACTGAATCATACATGCCCCTACGGTCAGGTTACTGGTCTCATCAATCAAAATTCCACTCCCATTGGATTTAAGTACAGCATATGGATCGTAAGGAATCGGAGAAGCCGTCTTCAAGGAGACTTTGATCACGTCATTCAATCCTGCTGCTGATGGACCATACTGCTTTTTTAATGAATTGACATCCAGTTTATATTCAATTTCCCTGACCACACTTTTTACTACTTTACTATTATGCTGAAACAGGTACCGGTTGCCGGGGATCAATGGCTTGGAATCCATCCAGCAAACCAGGAGCTCCAGTTCCTGGGATACAGTGGGCTGATATTTTGTTTGAACAATGATATCTCCTCTTCCAACATCAAGATCATCTTCAAGCTGAATCACTACACTTTGAAGTGCAGACGCTTCATTTACTTCCTTTGTATTTGTTTCAATGGATTTAATCTTGCTCCGAAGCCCGGATGGAAGAACGGTAACTTCATCTCCTTTCTTATAACTACCGCTCAGTATCTTACCAGCATAACCCCTGTAATCGTGGAGGTGATCCACCTGGGGTCTGATGACATATTGCACGCAAAGTCTTGCTTCTTCAAACGTGATATCATCCTTGACTTCCACCGTCTCGAGGAGATGTAACAGTGATTCTCCCTCATACCAGTTCATATGTTTTGACTTATCGACGATGTTATCACCATCCAGTGCACTGATCGGAATATATTGCACTTCTTTAAGTCCCAACTGCTGTGCCACTTTGGTGTAATCGATAACGATATTGTTAAATACATCCTGCGAATATTTAACCATGTCCATCTTGTTGACCGCCACCACTACGTGAGGTATTCCCAACAGCGAAGTGATAATGCTATGACGAAGTGTTTGCTCCACAACACCATTTCGTGCATCAATCAGAATAATGGCGAGATCAACATTGGATGCTCCGGTAACCATGTTGCGGGTGTATTGCACGTGACCCGGTGCGTCAGCAATGATGAATTTCCGCTTCGGTGTGGTGAAATATTTATAGGCCACATCTATTGTTATCCCCTGCTCACGCTCGGCGCGAAGACCATCCGTAAGCAAAGCGAGGTCAATCTCTCCAGCCTCCTTGTTTTTGCTTTGTTTGCCTATGGCTTCGAGCTGATCAATCATGATGGCTTTACTGTCGTACAATAGTCGTCCAATCAATGTGCTTTTGCCATCGTCCACACTACCCGCCGTCATGAAACGCAGTAAATCCATATTCCTGTTAAAAATAACCGCTCTTCTTCCTGTCTTCCATTGCTGCCTCCGAAACCTTGTCGTCAATTCTTGTTTCTCCGCGCTCACTGACTTTCGTTGAAATAATTTCTGCAATGATCTCATCCAAAGTGGATGCTGTAGATTCAACCGCAGCGGTGCAAGTCATATCCCCAACGGTTCTGTACCGCACACTTCTACGATCTATCTTGTCGCCGTCATCAATTTTCACAAAAGCAGATACGGCCACCAGTTGACCTTCATGATCAATCACTTCACGTTCATGTGAAAAATAGATAGATGGCAGTTCCATCTTTTCACGACGGATGTAGTTCCAGACGTCCAGTTCGGTCCAGTTGCTAATCGGAAATACTCTTACATTTTCACCTTTCTGAATTCTGCCATTGTAGGTATTCCATAATTCAGGACGTTGACGTTTGGGGTCCCATTGACCAAATTCATCGCGGACGGAAAATATTCTCTCTTTGGCCCTTGCCTTTTCTTCGTCGCGCCGGGCGCCGCCAATGCAGGCATCAAATTTGAATTCCTCAATGGTGTCCAGTAATGTGAAGGTTTGTAAAGCGTTACGGCTGGCAAATTTACCGCGGGGTTCAGTTAACCCTTTCGACTTAATCGTGTCTTCCACTTTCCGTACAATCAATCTTTCACCGAGTTGTTGCGCCAGCAGATC
>DAOMZK010000348.1:0-3659 GCA_035438035.1 Cyclobacteriaceae bacterium
GTAAAGTCAATTTATGAACCCATCGAGGACAAAGCATGGCTACCGGTTTCCCAGCAATTTTTTGTCGCGGGAAAAATATTTGGATTTGAATTTGAGGGCAACTACTTCGCTACGGTGAGGGGTTATAAGATTACATTGAACCCTGCGCTGCCACAGGAAATGACCGTCATTGACGAGACGGTTCAGAAAGAACAGGCGAAAGTGGTCGAGAAAAAATTCAGCAAAAAAGGGCAAAAACTCCAGCAACGACTTGACTCCGGAAAGGAAGTGACACGAAAGGAGTTGAACCAAATGCTGAAAGAATATGAAAAAGCGGAACAAAAAGAACAGAAAGCGCCGGAAGTAATTGAAGAGACTTCATACAAGGTAGATTCACTTGCCTATAAAAAGGATTCAACATTTTGGTCGGAAGCCAGACCCGTAGAGCTGACCAAAGAAGAGAACAGGGGGTATAAAGTGGCGGACAGTATTTCTGAAGTGCAAAAGAAAAGAGAAGAAGGCGATTCACTCAAGCCTTCAAAAAGTAAGGGATTTCAGCCGCTTGATTTACTTTTGGGAGACCGCTACAAACTTTCGGATACGGAGAACTTGCAAATTCACACACCGTGGGGAGGATTTAACTCCGTGGAAGGATTTAACATTATTTACAGGGTCAGCTATTACAAACGCTGGGTAAAAAAGGATTCGCTTCATCCGGATGCAAGACCACGCGTCTCGCGATTGGAGATCACACCAGTAGGTCGTTTTGCTTTTTCGAGGAATACGTATTCCGGAATTCTGCGCGTTGACTATCGCAATCAGAAACGAAGGCTCACACTGGAAGGAGGAAAATATATTCAACAATACAATTCCGAGGAACCCATCCATCCCCTGGTGAATACTTTTACAACTTTGTTTCTCGAAGACAACCTGATGAAGTTGTATGAAAGAAATTTCGTTGACATCAAATGGCGCGAACAACTCGATCAAAGGTATGCAGTGTATACGCAGTGGACCTGGGCCCGTCGCAGTGAATTGTTCAACAACACGACCTATACTTTCTTTGATAATAAGGAAAAGAACTATACGCCCAATGCACCGGTAAACCAGGAACTGACCGACACCGGGTTTTTACCACATGATGCCTTTACAGGGACCATTGGTATAGAAGGACGACCGTGGCAGAAATATAAAATCAGAAATGGACGAAAGTATCGGGTTCAGAATTCGTCACCACTTTTTACCGTTGAGTACCGACAGGGATTCGGCGCGTTGAACAGTGACATCAAATTCCAGCAGTTTGAAGTGGGTATCCGCCAGCAAATTAAATTTGGTATCCGCGGAACGTTGGATATTGCCGTGAAGGGAGGGAAATTCCTTAATGCGGATAAAATGTACTTCATGGACTACAAGCATTTCCTCGGAAATCAAACGCCATTTGTTACCACCGATCCTGTGGGAAGTTTCCGTTTGCTCGATTATTACAATTACAGTACCCAGGATCAGTATTTTACTGCCAATGTGCACTACCACTGGCGCAAATTCCTGATCACCAGAATACCCAAAGTTCGTTTGATGGGTATTACCGAGAATATTTTCGTTAACTACCTGGCCTCTCCCACCTCTCAAAATTACACTGAAGTCGGCTACGGCCTCGATGGGATACTACGAATCTTCCGCCTGGAGTTTGCCACGGCATTTCAGAATGGCACCGACTATATCGGCTCGGGATTCAAAATCGGAATCGCCTCCAGCATTGGCGTCAATTTCAGCGACTAACCTCATTCGAGATTGTAGTGCTTGGACTTTATTGCGAACTTTGAGCCGCATGCCAATCCCTATTGCCGACTTTCTCAACCTCAGGAATCAACTTCCTATAATCGACGTGCGCTCTGAAGGTGAGTACGGGGAAGGTCACATGCGCGGTGCGGTTAATATTCCCCTGTTGAATGATGAAGGAAGAATTGTGGTGGGAACAACGTATAAGAATAACGGTCAACAGGAAGCCATTCGCGAAGGATTCCGCCAGGTGGGGCCACGACTTCCGGAAATAATTGAGGCCACGGAAAAAATAGCAGACCGGAAGGAAGTGCTCGTCCATTGCTGGCGCGGTGGAATGCGTTCATCCAATTTCTGCCAGTTTTTGGGGATGGCCCGTATCAAATCCCACTCCCTTGAAGGTGGATATAAATCATACCGCCAGTTTGCCCAACAGGTTTACCATGTGCCTTATAAAATAATTTTACTGGGTGGATGTACAGGCAGTGGGAAAAGTGAAATCCTGCAAGCGTTGGCTGATCAGGGAGAACAAATACTTGATCTTGAAAAACTGGCCAATCACAGGGGATCAGCGTTTGGGGGATTGCTGATGCCTCCACAACCCACGACCGAGCAATTTCAAAATGATTTATTCGAAGAATTATTGAAACTGGATATCTCCAGGCAGGTGTGGGTTGAGGATGAATCGCTGGCCATTGGCAAAGTTTATATTCCCAAAGAGTTCTGGACCCCCATGCACGATGGTCCGTTGGTGCAGATGGATGTCTCAAAAGACATTCGCGTTCAGCGACTTGTGGATGAATATGGAGCGGCAGATCGCGATGAGTTCTTAAGCATCATGGGAAAGGTGACTAAAAAACTGGGCGGGCAGCACTACCAGCAGGCTAAAGAAAAACTGCTACAGGGGGATTTGTTTGCTACCATTGAAATATTGCTCACCTATTATGACAAGGCCTATCTAGGCAGCATAGACCGGAGAAGAAATCAGTTGAAATTAACTTTAAGTTGGGATGGTAAGCATCCAGAAGAATATGCGAAGCAGTTGATTGAATTGCAGAAGTTTGAAGTATAATACAATTCCTGAAGATGACAGACATTAAACTCACACAATATTCCCACGGAGCCGGCTGTGGCTGTAAAATTTCCCCCGCCGTACTCGATACCATTTTGCATTCTGATTTACCGAAATCAAAGTTCCCGTCGCTCCTCGTGGGCAATGAATCAAAAGATGATGCTGCCGTTTTTGATATTGGTGACGGAACATGCATCATCAGCACAACCGATTTTTTCATGCCCATCGTAGATGATCCGTTTACTTTCGGAGCGATAGCCTCGGTCAACGCGATAAGTGATGTGTATGCTATGGGAGGGACCCCATTTATGGCAATTGCTATTCTGGGTTGGCCGATCAATAAAATTCCAGGAGAAGTTGCAAAAGCAGTATTGGAAGGCAGTCGGAAAATTTGTGCAGAAGCCAATATTCCATTGGCCGGAGGTCATAGTATAGATTGTCCGGAGCCGGTATTTGGGCTGGCGGTTTCAGGCAAAATGAAAAAGGAAGAACTGAAAAGAAATGACACGGCAAAAGCGGGTTCTCTGCTTTACCTGACCAAACCCCTTGGTGTGGGAATCATCACCACTGCGCAAAAGAAGGGAATTGTTAATGTGGAACATTTGAAAAAAGTAGTAGACACCATGTTGACTTTAAACTCAGCCGGTGCTGAATTTGGAAAACTCAGTTATGTCAATGCCATGACCGATGTCACTGGCTTTGGGTTGTTGGGACATTTGTGCGAGGTGTGTGAAGGGAGCGGCCTTTCCGCTGAAATTGAGTTCGATAAAGTACCCAAGTTTGAATTTCTGGAGCCCTATATCCAGCAGAAATCAATGCCGGGAGGAAC
>DAOMZK010000349.1:0-3634 GCA_035438035.1 Cyclobacteriaceae bacterium
TGAATAGTAAATCTCCCTGCCTTGCTGGTCCTGTTTCACCAGTTCGCACTCGGTGAGTATGCGCAAGTGCTTCGACACCGACTGCCGCGTCGTATGGAAATTGTCCGCGATGGCATTTGGCGTCATGGCCTGCAAGGCAATTAACATGATGATCGCCCGCCGCGTGGGGTCGGCTATCGCCTGGAAAATGTCTCTTCTCATTTTATCCGGTCTTTATACCGCAACCGTATGGTTGCAAATATATATGCAGCCATTCGGTTTCACAAATGTTTTGGATAAATTATTTGAGCTTCGGTAATTAAAAGAGAGGGGAGCTTTGGCTCTTGGTTCTTGGCTTTTGGCTTGGCGCGGTTGGTACAGGCTTTGGAGTAACCAAAGCAACAATTAGCGAACCGCCAAAGGCCAACAGCCAACACCTAACAGCCAACTTTGCCTTTCCTGTAATTGTCCCCAACCCACTACCGAATACCCACAGTTACCTCTACATTTACCTCTTCGTATTAACCTACCCATGAAAAAATCACTAACTATTACTTTACTTACGCTGATTCTATTCACGGCATACGCCCAGCCCCCGACAAAACGAGCGTACACTCGTGCGGACACTATTCGAGGCGCGGTGACCAAGGAACGAGGCTGGTGGGACCTTCAGAAGTATGAACTCACCGTGGCGGTGAATCCGGAAGCCAAAATGTTAAAAGGCTCCAACATCGTCAGGTACAAAGTGGTGAGCTCCAATTCAGTGATGCAAATCGATTTGCAGGCGCCTATGGTTATCGAAAGTGTCTCACAAGACGGCAAGAAACTGGAAGTAACCGATGTCGGCAATGCCCACTTTATTAAATTGGTCAAACCCCAAAATGTCGGTGATGTCAATGATTTGAAAATTGAATTCTCAGGTAATCCCCGCGTCGCTGTCCGGGCTCCCTGGGATGGCGGAATTACATGGGGTAAAGATTCCCTTGGCAATCATTTTGTGGCTACATCCAATCAGGGCATAGGCGCTAGCGTGTGGTGGCCCTGTAAAGACCACCCTGCCGATGAACCCGACAATGGCATCCTGATTTCACTTAATGTGCCCGGTAATCTTGTCGCTGTAGCGAATGGTCGTTTGAAAAAAGAGATCAAAGAAAAGAATAAGACAAAAACATTTGTTTGGGAAGTTATCAGCCCAATCAATGACTACGGTGTCAATATCAACGTGGGTGACTACGTCCACTTTTCTGAAAAGTACAATGGGGAGAAAGGTGTGCTCGACATGGACTACTGGGTACTG
Source organism: Cyclobacteriaceae bacterium (assembly GCA_035438035.1). Lineage (GTDB taxonomy): Bacteria > Bacteroidota > Bacteroidia > Cytophagales > Cyclobacteriaceae > ELB16-189. The sequence continues at coordinate 1,277 of DAOMZK010000349.1, forward strand.
CGCTACAACCTGGAGAAAGCCAAAGCACAATTTAAGGATGCCCCTCGCATGATGAAAGCCTTCGAACATTGGTTTGGACCGTATCCCTTCTATGAGGACAGCTACAAACTGGTGGAGGTTCCGTATTTGGGAATGGAGCATCAAAGTTCGGTGACCTACGGAAATAAATATAAGAATGGATATCTCGGCCGGGACCTCAGTGGCACAGGTTGGGGGCTAAAGTGGGATTATATTATTATCCATGAATCAGGGCATGAGTGGTTTGCCAACAACATCACCTATAAGGATGTAGCCGATATGTGGGTGCATGAAGGTTTCACCATGTATTCAGAAAGTCTGTTTATTGAATATTACTATGGCAAGGAAGCGGGACAGGAGTACACCCGTGGTTTGCGGATTACCATTGGAAACCAGTCACCGGTTATCGGCGACTACGATGTGCATGGCCGCGGCGCTCAGGATATGTATAACAAGGGCAACAATATCCTGAACACCCTGCGGACCATCGTCAACAACGATGATCTTTGGAGAACCATGCTGCGTGGATTGGGCAAAACGTTTTATCATCAAACCGTTACATCCAAACAAATTGAAGAGTACATCGCGAAGACTTTGAATTTGAACCTGAATGCATTCTTTGATCAGTATTTGCGGAACAGCCAGATACCCGCTTTTGAATATTGGATCAATGATGGAAAGCTGATCTATCGCTGGGCGAATTGCATTCCCGGATTTGACATGCCGATCACTTTGTTGATTGACGGTAAACCGAAAGTTTTGAATCCAACCCGCATGCCGAAGACGGAGAAGCTGGATAGTGCGAACCCTTCTGTGAAAGTGGATCCGAATTTTTATGTGTATAGCTTTAATTTAATGGGTAATTGAATTGCGAATGACGGGAGTGCGGACAATAGATATAGTTATTTCCGTATTTGATAATAATATAGTAGCAACCAGGAATTACATTTAGAGTGCACCCGTCATTCGTCATTTCTAATCGCAAATTTCAATTGAAAGAGCAAGATCATTCACTTAAGCAAATGATTTTATGAAATCGTTATTCCTGATCTTATTCCTGCTCTGCACCATCTTTCTATTCCAGGATTGTACTAAGAACAAGGGTAACGACTCCTCCCACCACGACACCTCCCAGCGACTCGCTCCCGAAGAAGACGATGATGGCGAAGAAGAATATGAAGGTGAGGAGGGTGAGGAAGGAGAGTATGAAGAAGAAGGTGAGGAACACGGGCAAGAAACCGAAAGTATTTCCGACTCTCACCCCATCCCGGATGCCTCCATTGAACAAACTTCATTTGGAAAAAGGCCAGCTGCCCAACTGGTCACTTCATTCGACGGACTGGGAGTAGGATTTGTTGGTCCGCAGGGATCAGCCACACCACGCAATCCTTCAGACAACTCCCTGGCCGTTGGTCCCGATCATATTATGCAGACGGTGAATTCCATGATGGCGATTTATACGAAGAAGGGGAAGAAGTATGATGTCTCCGGAAAAGTGCTGTACGGTCCGGTCAATACCAACAATGTATTCAAAGGCTTTGGAGGACCGTGTGAAAAGATCAACAACGGCGATGCAGTCGTGCGCTACGATCAACTCGCTGACCGCTGGCTGATCGTGATGCCGACGTTTCGGAGGGCTCCGGGACGGAATGATTCACTTACCGTGAAGCTGCCTCAGCCTGGTCCCGCGGTTCCTTTGTATCAACCGCCGGTCGATCCGAATGCAACGCAGTCCCGCCCCAGGCAAAGGCCCGATCCCAATCCTCCCGGAAGTTTCTGTATGTGTTACGCCATCAGCACCGGACCTGACCCGTTTGGTCCCTACTACCGCTATGAATTCAAGCGCGATCTTTTCCCCGACTATCCGCGTCCTGCTATCTGGCCGGATGGGTACTACACCAGCACCAGCACGGGAGATGAGGTGATCGAGCGGCATGCCTATGTGGTGGACCGGAATAAAATGTTAAAAGGCGAGGGTGCCACAGAGCAGACCTTCATCATGAAAGACGTAAACTTTGTCATCAATGCAGACCTGGATGGCAAGCAGCTTCCGCCCAAAGGCGCACCCAGTATTTTGATGGCTGCCGGTGGTGAACAGTTGAATAAAAAAATGGAAGACAACGGCATTTATGTGTGGAAACATTATGTGAACTGGGCTGATCCAACACAGTCAAGACTGGACGGACCAACCAAAATTGAAGTGGCTCCCTATCATTATCTGTGCGATGGTCAGTTGACGAAATGTGTACCCCAGCCCGGAACGGATACACGGCTGGATGCCCAGGGCGACAAGCTCATGGCGCGACTGGTGTATCGAAAGATTGGAAAGCAAGAATCCAT
>DAOMZK010000350.1:0-3632 GCA_035438035.1 Cyclobacteriaceae bacterium
AAGGTGATCGATGAACAAAGCTTTGCCGATCTTTTTTACCGCCACACCATTCTTTTTCTTGGCAACGGGGCCATGAAATGCAGAGAGATTATTACCCATCCCAATGCCCATTTTTTCGATGGCGGCATTTCCAGTGCCCGTCACATGGGAAAACTGGCCTTTGGTGCATATAATAACGGTGCGTTTGCAGATATTGTCCGCGTCGAACCCAATTATCTTAAAGAATTCAAAGCAAAAACTAAAATGACATAATGCGTGTTGGTCCATTAAGCTGTGTGAAATGAAGGAAGATGAAATTATTAACCGCGTTACCGGCAGCGCACTCGTAACCCTTAATCTCGAGGATTTTTTGCCAAAAACCGGCATTGCCGAGATTGACCTGAAGAATTTGCTTTTTCAGGGTCTCATTCTCCGTGAAAAAGATATTCGCGACTATATAAAAAATCAGGATTGGAATCAGTTCCAGGATAAACAGGTTGCCGTCTTCTGTTCAGCTGATGCGGTGATCCCTACCTGGGCTTACATGTTGATCAGCATCGCGCTTCAACCTCATGCCGCTAAAATTGTTTTCGGCGACCGCAACGCAGTACTCTCCACTTCCTTCAAAGAATCGCTGGATCAGGTTGATTGGGAAAAATTCCGCGACGCCAAAGTGGTAATAAAGGGATGCAGTGATCAGCATGTTCCTGAATCAGCATATGTTGAGGCGGCGACGCACTTGAGGAAGGTTGCGGCCAGCATCATGTATGGGGAACCGTGCAGCACAGTTCCTTTATATAAACGACCAAAATGAAATGGATGAAAAACCAATCATACTGTTTGACGGCGTCTGCAACCTGTGCAATGGTTCTGTAAATTTCCTGATTGCCCGGGACAAGCAAGACCGGTTTCGTTTTGGATCGCTTCAATCTCCGCAGGCAGCAGAAATACTCAACAAGTTCAACGCTTCCAATGCAGAAATAACCACGGTCATCTTGTATGAAAAAGGACAACTCTACTACAGATCGACAGCCATTTTGAAAATCTTCAGAAAAATGGGGGGACTTTGGCCGCTCTTGTATGCGCTTATCATCATCCCAAAATTTATTCGTGATCCGATTTACAACCTCATTGCAAAAAACCGTTACAGAATCTTTGGCAAAAAGGATACCTGTATGATTCCCACACCAGCGCTGCGAGCCAAATTCATATAGCGTCAGGTCGGAAGTTTTATTTCGCTTATTTTGTGATCTGTATTCCATCACTTCATGAATTTCGATCCGAAATCCTATGACCATGGTCAACTGAAGGGCTTGTATGAAGCCCTGCTGTGGCCACGCTTAATTGAAGAAAAGATGCTGATCCTGTTAAGACAGGGGAAGATCAGCAAATGGTTTAGTGGCATAGGACAGGAAGCAATCGCAGTTGGAGTAACCCAGGCACTGAGGCCGGACGAATACATTCTGCCCATGCACCGCAATCTCGGCGTTTTTACCAGTCGCAATATTCCCTTTGCGCGACTCTTTGCCCAATGGCAGGGGACTTTACAGGGATACACCAAAGGCCGTGACCGGTCCTTTCATTTCGGGAATAATGAGCATCATATAGTAGGGATGATTTCTCACCTCGGACCACAAAACGGTGTGGCTGACGGTATAGCCCTTGCCAGCAGAATAAAAAAAGAAAAAAAAGTAACGGTCGTATTCAATGGCGATGGCGGTACCAGTGAAGGAGATTTTCACGAAGCGGTCAACGTAGCGGCTGTCTGGGATTTGCCGGTCATCTTTTTAATTGAAAATAACGGCTACGGGCTTTCAACACCCAGCCAGGAACAATTTCGTTGCAAAAGCTTTGTAGACAAAGCCATTGGATATGGCATCGAGGGATACCAGGTTGATGGGAATAACATACTGGAAGTTTTTGATAAAGTAAAGTCCCTCACAGAATCCATTCGCAAAAATCCAAGACCCGTATTGCTCGAGTGTATAACCTTCAGGATGAGAGGACATGAAGAAGCCTCCGGCACCAAATACGTTCCGAAAGAACTCATGGAGGAATGGGCGCTTAAAGATCCTCTGCAGAAATATGAAGATTACCTCGTCAGCGAAAATATAATCAGTAAAAAAAATATTGAGGACCTGCGAGATAAAATAAAAGGTGAAATAGATAAGGGTCTGAATGAAGCCTTCAAAGAAAATCACCCTGTCGCGGATACGGAAGCGGAATTAAATGATGTCTATGCCCCCTTCACTCAAAAAATTATCACGCCTGATTCGGCAGTACTTTCCGAAAAGCGTTACATCGATGCCATCAGCGACGGACTACGCCAAAGCATGGAGCGTTTCGATAATCTTGTCCTCATGGGACAGGACATTGCCGAGTACGGTGGGGTATTTAAGATTACGGATGGGTTCGTTAAGAAATTTGGTAAGGATCGTGTCCGCAATACGCCCATATGTGAGTCAGCAATCGTTGGTGCCGGCCTCGGTCTTTCGATAAAAGGAATGAAGGCGATGGTGGAAATGCAATTCGCCGATTTTGTAACAGAAGGATTTAACCAGATTGTGAATAACCTGGCCAAGTCCCATTGGCGCTGGGGACAGGCGGCAGATATAGTCGTGCGGATGCCAACGGGAGCCGGGACTGCCGCGGGACCGTTTCATTCACAAAGCAATGAAGCATGGTTTTTTCATACTCCCGGTTTGAAGATTGTATATCCTTCCAATCCTTATGACGCGAAGGGATTACTCTGCGCAGCATTGGAAGATCCCAATCCCTACCTGTTTTTCGAGCACAAGTTTTTGTACCGATCGATAAAGGAAACCATTCCTGATGCGTACTACACAGTTGAAATAGGCAAGGCTAAACTCATTACAGAAGGAAATGATCTTTCTATCATCACGTATGGAATGGGTGTGCACTGGGCAAAAGAAGTTATGGCTTCACTTAGTAATCTGCAAGCCGACATACTTGATCTGCGAACTCTTTTACCGTGGGATCAGGGGGCGGTGGCCAAGACTGTAGCCAAAACCAACAGGGTAATTATTCTGCATGAAGACACACTCACCGGCGGAATCGGAGGCGAGATTAGTGCCTGGATAAGTGAACACTGTTTCAGGGATCTGGATGCTCCTATTATTCGGGTTGCGAGTCTGAATACACCTATTCCTTTTGCCCCTACCCTCGAAAGTAATTTTCTACCTGTAGGAAGACTTAAAAAGCGAATTGAAGAGCTGATGGCATATTAAAAGGCATTGACTTTCGTTTTAGCCGAAGTGCCTCATTTTCGTTATCTTAGCCTGTTTTTATCTTTTTTTGAAGGATTTTAAGATTCATAGCGCCCCGCGACAATCGCAGTTACTGAAATTTCTTTCACTTTCAGTCATACTATTGCTTTGGTCATCCATAGCATTTTCCCAGAACACAAAAGGAGATCGGCCTCCTAAGAATAATCAAAAGCAAATCCGGGAAACAAAAGTCAAGTCATACAAACGTAAAGAGAAAGGCTCCACGCGAGACATCGCCAACCGCAGGCTCCGCACAAAAGGACAATCTTCTGCAAATCGGGCCAACGCAAAATATCCTCAACCTTCTCCATACTCCACCGGAAAAATCCGGAAAGAACCGGAGCGCGCTGCCAGGCCAAGGGGAAG
>DAOMZK010000351.1:0-3629 GCA_035438035.1 Cyclobacteriaceae bacterium
TCCTCGTCAGACAAAAATGATCTGCGTGCTGTCTCCTTCCGCCAGGGCATACATATCCCCTACGGTGATGATGTCTTTTACTTCTGGAAGGAAATCTTCTTTCTTCAGATGAAACATATCGGCAGCCAGTTTGCAGGCAAAGATTTCGCCGCCTGCCGCATCAATCATCTGGAGAAACTCGGTCACGTGCGGCATGTCGAGTTTGTCCATTTCCTTTTTCATCATATACGATGCAAAGGCTTCAAAGCCCGGCAGGCCTGCCACTACTGTCGGCATCCCGGGCATGAAGGCGGGGTTGCCCACGGTTGCGGTGTGGAGATGGTCTGCGTGCTTTTTAGTAATGGCTTCCAAACCAAAGAAAGTGAAGAACATCTTGGCCTCAATACCTTCCATCAACGCGCCGTTGGCCATCACCAACGCTGCATACACATCTTCAAGCTTTCCCTTCGAACAGATAATCAATACCTTCTTCAGTGGTTTTTTCTCTTTCGCGACTGCTTTTACTGCAGGCGCCTTTTTTACGAGTTCCAATGTTTCAGTCATAACGGTAGTGTTTTAAAGTTTGATTAAATACAACTCACCGGCTTGGGTATCCCGGCTATTTTACTTGACACTTTCAGCGGACCTCCCGGGAAAAGATTATAGAATTGTTTGATGTCCGCCAATCCGGAGCTGGCAACTTTTCGAATGGTGAGTGCAACGCCCTCTTCCTGCTTCTTGCGTAGCCAGTTAATAATGGCCCAATGTGGGTCGGTCAATTCAATTCCGTAACCGGCCGCCACATGGCGGGCCCATTCTTCGTTCCATTCTTTGTAGTTTTTCAAATACCCTTCCTCGTTCGTGACAAGGTTCGGTGTGAATACTGCGGTTTCCATAGTGTACGTTTAAATGGTTGAGCGATATATTTTATACCAGAACTTCTTCTTTCTCCTCAGTCGCCACTTCCTTGCCCGCCATTGACATGCGCGTGGGCACCGGGAGTTTTCGGCCGGGTAAAAGCATATTCCAATACAGCCACCTGAAAAACAGTTTGGCAAAGTGATTGGCGCGATTGACTTTCAGCAACTTCATCGGCCCCAGGACTGGCAGCGGAAAATTGCCGGGCAGCGGCTCTGTTTCATAATTGAAATCTATCAGTGCGGCCTTTCCAAAACCGGTTTCAATAAAGCAGTTGGAGTGACCATCAAACTCTGCTTCCATCGGACGACCATGGATGTAGCTGAGGATATTCTTCGTAAGGTGTTCCGCCTGGAAGTGAGCGACAGATCCTGCCTTGGAAGCCGGAACGTTGGTAGCATCTCCGATGACAAAAATATTCTCAGCCATTTTTGATTGAAGCGTCTTCTTGTCCGTGGGTACAAAGTTGAGACCGTCTTCGTCACCCATCCCACTTGCGCCAATCATTTCAGCGCCTTTGTTTACCGGAATGCTGATGAGCAGATCAAAAGGCACCTCTTTTTCGTCATACGAAATCAGCACCTTCCGATCATTGTCGACTTTTTGCACATAAAAGTCAGGGACAACATGAATGTTTTTCTGTTGCAACAGCCGGCTCAATACTTTTGTCGCTTTGGGTTTTGTAAAGGCGCCTGACAAAGGCGTCACATAGGAAATTTCAACTTTGTCCCGAATACCTTTCTCGATAAAAAATGCATCGGCTAAAAAAGCGAATTCCAAAGGAGCAACCGGGCACTTGATCAGGCTTTCAGCCAGGTTGATTACAATTTTGCCTCCTTGCCAGTTTTCAAGTTTCTTCGCCAGCAAGCAGGAGCCATCGAAGGTGTAAAAATCAAAGATGTCTTTTTGCCAAAGTTTGCCTTTGAGACCTTCGGTTTCTTCAGGAACAGTTTGAGCGCCTGTGGCCACAACCAGGATATCATATTCCATCGTCTGGCCATCCTTCAATACAATTGTATTTTGAGCCGACTTGATTTCCTCCACCTCATCAATGATCAGGTTAATCCCATCATGGATAAACTCCTGTTTGGGGCGGACTACTTCATCTGATTTGTAAATTCCGAAGGGAATGAACAGAAAGCCGGGCTGATAATAATGCAGCGGGTCTTTGTCCACTACTGTAATTTGCCATTGGGAGCTGCTCAGTTCTTTTCTAAGCTTGTTGGCCATCATTGTGCCGGCCGTTCCTCCACCCAGAATCAATACATTTTTCATTGTCATGTGATTTGATTGTCTAGCCGATTCAAAAGTATTTCCCGACCACCACTATTGTGGCGATTGTCCTCATTGCAAGGAATGATTTTGGTCAGGATCGAAAGCGTTGTGTGACTTTAGTTACAAAAGATACATTTTCACGCTAACCTGCCTGCCGGGAGGCGCTAAACGTCAGACAGTGAAAGAAGACTATTATGTTCTTTGGGGTACTGTTTTGGTATTTGATGCTTGTATTTTTTTCGAGTTTTTGAGTTTTGCAGTTTGATTTTTAATACAAAATTTCAAATGATAAACGCCCAATGTCAATTGAGCTGCGCAGGAGAAGTTGAGAATAGATAGTGTCCCTCACAAAAAAATCTACATCCAGGGGAATACTTTTACTCCGAATGTTGTCTAAATAGTCAAAGAATAAACCCGCCATGACCCATCGACTACTGACCCTTTCGGGGATACTCGCAGCGCTTGTAGTATTCACTGCCTGGAGATCTACTGACCGGCATGCTTATTTTTCCAATTATGAAAATGTCCTCGGAACATCTTTCCAGCTAAAAGTCATTGCAGAAAATGAATCCATCGCATCAGCGGCGGAGGAAACGGCGTTAACTGAAATCGACAGGCTGTCTTCCATCCTGAGCAGCTATGATCCTCAAAGTGAATTCAGCCGGTGGCAAAAAACGTTCAACCAGGATATCCCGGTTTCAAAGGAACTTTTCGAAGTACTTTCTCTTTTTGATCAGTGGCGGCTGAAGACAGGAGGCGCCCTCAATGCATCTGCAGGAATAGCCATTGCCGCCTGGCAACAAGCAGCTCAGCAGCAAATCCTTCCCGACCCGGCGGAGCTGGCGCTGGCGGCTGCACACATGAATCAATCCCATTGGTTGTTGGATCCTGAAAGGCAAACGGCCCGTCGCATAACCCGCTATCCGCTTGTGATCAACACATTCGCGAAAAGCTATATTATCGACAAAGCGACCCGACGGGTGACGCAACTGAAAGGTGTTACGAATGCCACCCTGGATATCGGCGGAGACCTGGTGGTGCGCGGTGCCGGGGAAGATCACATTACGATTGTCAACCCGAAAGCAACGGCAGATAATGACAGGCCGCTCTCCTTTATTAAAGTGAAAAACAAGACGGTGGCCACCAGCGGAAATTACCGCCGCGGCTACCGGATACAGAACGATTGGTATTCGCATATCATTGACGCAAGAACTGCCATTCCCGCAAGGGAAATTATCAGCGCCACGGTGGTGTCGGACAACCCCACCGATGCGGGTGCCTTGGCTACTGCATTCAACCTGCTGACACCGGAAGAAAGCGCAGCCCTGGCCGGCGCGTTTCCGGGTGTGGACTACCTGATCATTACAAAATCAGGCAGACAATTCATGAGTGAGCATTGGAATATGTTGGAGGAGACTGGTCCCACGAGCGAAAGCTTTCAATCTTCCATTGGTCAG
>DAOMZK010000352.1:0-3620 GCA_035438035.1 Cyclobacteriaceae bacterium
AACTGATACCCCCATAAATAGCAAGAGATGCAGGGAGAAGGAAAACTCCTGATCCCACCATGTTTCCAATCACCAGGGTTGTGCTGGTTACTAATCCTATTTTTTTGATTGCCATTGCTGAGGTAAGGTACAATACGGGTTTGACAATCTGTTGCGCGTAGAAGAATTGCCGTCAATTATCACCTTTTTTCCGCATCTGTATTATTCAGATTATTCGAACACAATCCGGAATTATTCAGGTAAATTCGTTCATCAACTTCACGCTAAAGAATAATTCATCTGAGATGCGCAAATGCCTGATCATCCTTTTGCTGCTGTTAATGGCTGCCGGTGGCCAGGCCATGTCCCTTCTCATTCCGATGGATGGCCAACAGCGCAACCACCTGAAAGCCTATGGCGTGGTCTACTCCTTGCTTCAAAAGGGAATCGAAATCGATTGGCTGTTGAATTACCGCGGCGGCGCTTTTCTGATCCAGTTCACCCCCACCATTGAAAGTGAATGTAAGATCCGGGGCATCAGTTTTGAAATTGTCTCAGACGCAAAAACCCAGGCTATACTAAGCGAGATAAGCAAGCCCGATCTCAACATGAATGTCGCCCGCCTGGAAAAGGCGGCGCGCATTGTAGTCTATTCTCCCAAGAACGATATCATTGACGACGAATCGGATGCGGTTATCGCCGTGCTCGACTATGCAGAGATCCCTTACAAGATCGTGTACGACGAAGAAATTCTCAAGGATGAACTGGCCATGTTCGACTGGCTGCATCTTCACCATGAAGATTTTACAGGACAACATGGACGTTTCCTCAGAAGGGAATCGGCAGTGATCCAGGCCAAAATGCAGGAGATCACAGCCCGCACATTGGGATACCACAAGGTTTCAGAAATGAAGCTCGACGTGGCAAAAAAAATTAAAGCATTCTGTGCCGGCGGTGGATACCTCTTCGCCATGTGCTCCGGAGCAGAGACGATTGACATTGCTCTTGCAGCAAATGGTGTAGACATCAGTGAAAGCTCATATGACGGAGATGACATGGACCCTGGTGCGCAGGAGAAACTCGATTTTTCAAAAACACTGGCATTTGAAAACTTCACACTTGAACCCTGGAATTCGCGCAAGTTCTCTGACATCAATTCCTCCAATGGACGACCCAACTGGAATGAGCCGATGAACAGCTATTTTCGGTTGTTTGATTTCTCTGCGAAATGGGATCTTATTCCTTCCATGCTGACACAGAACCATGAGTATGTCATTCGCGAATTCCACGGACAAACTTCAACTTTTAACAAGTATCTCATTAAACCACAAGTCACTATTCTGGGTGAAAACACAGGTGAAAACCGTGTGCGATATATTTTCAATGAGTTGGGAAAAGGTTTTTGGACTTTCTACAGTGGCCATGATCCGGAAGGGTCTCCCGGCCCGAGAAGAATTTCAGATCTGAGTTTATATCCTCACTCTCCAGGCTACAGGCTTATTCTCAACAATGTTCTGTTCCCTTCAGCGAAGAAAAAAAAGCAGAAAACCTGAAAATAAAGAGTAATGGATACGTTAGCATCACTCACTCTTCACTCTTCACTCATCACTAAAACTCAAGTATTATAAATTCCGTCCTCCGATTGGATCGCCTTCCATCCTCCGTATCATTTGTCGCCACCGGGTTCGACTCTCCATACCCCTTAGCTTGCACGCGTGTCGCGGTAATACCGGCATTGACGAGGTAATCCCTGACCGATTTGGCGCGATCATGGGAAAGTTTCATGTTGGAATTATCGTCGCCGACATTATCCGTATGACCCCCTACTTCAATCACCATGGAGGGATTGGTTTTCATTAAGTCCACTGCCTTCTCCAATTCGAGGCGGCTTTCCGGCGACAAGGTTGCCTTCCCGGTTTGAAAGAAAATGTTGTTGATGACCACCTTTGCTCCTTTTTCAATGGGCTTCAAGGCGATGTCTTTGACAATTTCCTGGTAGCGGCTGGTCATCGGCACTTCAAAACTCTCGGAATAAAAGAAAAAAGTCTCCCGGTTGGCTGAAACACTGTAGTTTCTTCCTGAAGGAAGCACAACGAGATATTTACCTGTCTCCGAATTCGATTTACTGGTGGCAATCAGCTCACCGCTGTTGATGTCTTCCACAAGCACCCACGCACCGAGCAGCTTGTTGTCTTTTGCATTGGTAACAGTTCCTGAAACTACAACGGTTGGTTTGGGACGCATCGATTCCGGGATGTTGATGGAATACAAATCGAGATCACCCAGGCCGCCGCTCCGTGTGGAGGCAAAGTACCCGACATCACCGGATCCACCGGTCGTGAAATAGGAATCATCTCCGGCAGAATTGAGTGGTTTGCCCAGATTTTGAGGCTCACTCCATCTGCCATTATCATTTACAGAAATGAAAAGATCAAATGCGCCAAATCCGGGGTGACCGTCAGAAGTAAAATATAGCGTCTTCCCGTCCGGGCTCAGGAATGGACTTTTTTCCGTGAAAGGCGTATTGATAATCCCGCCCAGGTTGACGGCTGCACCCCAGTCACCGAATTTATTTTTGGTCGTAACATAAAGGTCTCCATTTCCAAAGCCACCATCACGTGTTGATGAAAAGATGATCGTGTTGCCATCGGAAGACATTGTGGGTTGTGAGTCCCACTCCTTGCTGTTTACAATGTTTCCCATATTTACGGGATCAGACCACTTATTTCCTTCAAGAGAAAGTGTGTAGAGGTCGCAACTGCCCACGCCACCCTCCCGGCCACAGGCCACATACACCATATTTTGGCCATCACCGGAAAATGAAGATCCAAAATCATTGCCATCCGAGTTGATGGGCTCGGGCAGCATAGCTGGCTTGCTCCAGCCTCCATTGCCGTCCTTTTCTATGATGTACACATCTTCATCCCAACCGTTGGTTTCGTTGTAGCCGTTCTTCAGGTCAGATTCAAGACTCTTTACATTGCCGCCTTTACGTTTAGAAGTGAAGTAGATAATCTTCTCCGTGGGATTGGCCTGCGGGGAATAATCTCCCCACTTGCCGTTGATCGATGCGCCGAGGTTGGCCGGTTCGGTCATAGTCGCTGCTTTGGCTCTGATTTCGGGTGACTTTTGAGCATAGTATATTCTTGATTTGGCGCGGTGGCGGTATTCGGTATGAGAAGCATCCTTTTCAGAATATTTATTCAGAAACTTCTGATACATCGTAATGGCGTCGCTGAACTGGTCTAATTCCAGGTTGGCATTGCCGGCTTCATAGTAAAACCAGGGCCAGTAGTCCGGGTTTAATTCATCCAGTTTTTTAAATTGGGTAATGGCATCCTTATTTCTTCCCACATGTCTGTACGATAGTCCCAGGTAGTAAAGTGCATCCTGGTTATCGCTTTTAGTTTGCAGAAACTCCTCGAAAAGAGGAATGGCATCATTGTATTTGTCTTTATCGTAATATCCTTTCGCCTTTTCATAGGCAATACCGGATCGATCGATGGTTACGGTTCTTGACTTCTGGGCCCAAAGCGGTGAAGTGACGCATACGGCCACCAGGATTAACATGTACGTTCTCATAGTCAGGGTGTTTGGCGAACTGAAATTAGGGCAATATCAATCCGTGAGGAAATAAAATA
>DAOMZK010000353.1:0-3617 GCA_035438035.1 Cyclobacteriaceae bacterium
TTTTTTCAACTTTGCCCACGCCCCAAATTACAGACATCTTTTCAATGACGGTCACTTTTGGAATTATTTTAGGAAGCTACTGCCTCTTTGTGCTGATCCTCATTGCAGGGTGGAGAAGGATGGAACGTAGCGTAGTGAAGGGGACAGGCAAACTCAAGCTGGGTATTTCTGTCGTTATCGCCTGTCGCAATGAAGCCGATAATGTGGAAGCGCTAATCGAAAGCCTTTCAAAACTTGAATACCCTAAGGAAAGTTTTGAGGTAATTTTTGTCGATGACCATTCCACCGATGACACCGTCACAAAGATCAAATCAGGGATCTCCGGGCACTTTAACTTTTTTCTGATTTCGAATGAATCAGCATTGCATGGGAAAAAGCAAGCCCTGCAATCGGGCATTGCAATGGCCAGGTATGATTGCATGGCCACCACAGATGCTGACTGCATCGTGCCAACGGACTGGTTATCTTATATATCATTATTTTTTGAAAACGATAATCTGCAGATGCTGATTGGGGGCGTCCTCCAGAAAAGAGGCAATTCACTTTTTGCCCGACTCCAGCGAATGGAATTCTCCAGCCTCATTGGCGTGGCGGCGGCATCGCTGGGCTGGGGCAGAGCCGTTCTGGGCAATGCCGCAAACCTGGCATTCCGGAAGACCGCATTCCTGGAAGTGAACGGGTACAAAGGAAATCTGCATATCGCCTCGGGAGATGATGAATTTCTTATCCGTAAAGTAGCGGCAAGATTTCCGGGAGGAATTTCCTTCATGAATTTTTCAGAATCCTGGGTGTCAACTTTACCGATGGAATCGGTCAAAGATTTTTTCAATCAGCGTCTTCGCTGGGCGGGAAAATGGAGACACAACACGGATCCGATGTCTAAAGTGCTGGCCGTTTATATTTTGACAGTTCAATGGGTATGGCTATTACTGCTGGTTCGGATTTTTTGGAATCCGGATTCACTGCTGATAATAGCCGTAATCAAAGTTCTTGCTGAGGCAATCTATTTTTTCCATATCAATCGTTTCCAGAGAACTGGTTTTGATGGTGTAACATTTCTATTGCTCCAAATTATTTACCCGTTCTATGTGATTTTTACCGGACTATTTTCACTCACCGGTACATTCCGGTGGAAGGATAGAAAATATAAATAAAGAATCTTCCGGAAGGTAATTTTCCGCTATTTTTACCGTTGAAGAATGATTATGGCGGAACAGGAATTACAAAAAAGACTGGATCGGAAGGAGCTTGAACTCAATGCGTTGTTGGAGATCACGCAGGCTATTAACAATAACGTAACAGAAGATTCGCTTTTTAAAATTTTCAATTTTACGCTTCGTTCCAACCTCAACATAAAGAAACTGGCAGTGTATGTTTTTGACGAGGTGTGGAATTGCCGTGTCAACTTCGGCACCAAAACCAATTTCATGAAGTCGAATTTGGATGACACTTTTCACCTGATCAAGCAGGTGCACCAGCTTACCGAATTCGAAAAGGAATGTGATTTCCATGAATTTGATATCGTCATTCCGGTGGCACACCACAACACAACGCTCGCGGTTGTTTTTGTAGGCGGGTTGGAGGCCAGTACATTCAACCACGACTACGAGGACAGCATCAAGTTTATTCAGGCATTGAGTAACATCATTACTGTTGCGGTGGAAAACAAGAAGCTGGCACGTAAGCAACTGGAGCAGGAGGCGTTCCGCAAGGAACTTGAAATTGCCAGCGACGTCCAGCAATTCCTTTTCCCGGAAAAGCTACCCAACACCGACCATTTAAAAATGGAAGCCAGTTACCTTCCTCATGATCTGGTGGGCGGAGATTATTATGATTACATCCCGATCAATAAGAATCAATTCCTGCTTTGTGTGGCGGATGTGAGTGGGAAGGGAGTGGCGGCCGCGCTTATGATGTCCAACTTCCAGGCATCACTCCGGACTTTGCTGCGGCAAATGCCGAACCTGTCTGACATTGTGGAGGCTTTGAATTTCCAGGTACTTGAAAATACAAAAGGGGAGAAGTTCATAACTTTTTTTGGCGCCATTTATGACATCTCACTTAAAACCCTGGTGTATGTGAATGCCGGGCATAATCCGCCGATGCTCATTGACAGAAAACACGGGATACGTTTGCTTGAAGATGGCTGCACGGTGTTGGGCGCCATGCATCCGCTGCCCTTTCTGCGTGAAGGCTTTGTAACAGACCTGGATGATTTCTTGCTTTTTTGCTACACCGACGGTCTGACGGAAACAGTCAATGAAAAAGGAGAAGAATTCGGCCAGCAGAGCTTAACGAAATATTTTGAAGCCAATAGTCAGAAAGATCTGAATACCATTCACCAGGATATCATTGTGGGACTGGATGGATTTAAGGGACGCAACAGCTATCGGGATGATATTACCATGTTGTCTTGCCGTGTGCAATAGTTTGTAGCTTTATTTTACAGCCTGAATGCCGTTCTTCCGCGCTCCATACTTCTTACAATTATTATATCCTACGCTTAACTGGCGGATCAAAACTGAATCGAAAGAAATCTATCTCACTTTTGATGACGGTCCGGTACCGGGTCCGACAGAATTTGTTCTGGATGAATTAAAGAAAAATGATGCGCAGGCTACTTTTTTCTGTATTGGAGACAATGTAAAAAAACATCCTGATGTGTTTCAAAAGATTACCGGTCAAGGTCATGCGGTCGGGAACCATACCTTTCATCATCTGAGCGGCTGGAAAACCAAAAAGGGCAAATACATTGAAAATATCCGGCAATGCCATGAGGAGATCGTGCGTCTTCATCCGGATTCATTTAGGATGGCTCAACCCTTGTTTCGGCCTCCTTATGGCCGCATTAAGCGGAGTCAAATCAGTTTGCTTAAGCAATACCAAATTATAATGTGGGATGTACTCACCCACGATTATCTGCAAAGCCTTTCGCCTGAGGACTGCCTCAAAGGGGCCATCCAGGCAACGCGGCCAGGATCCATTGTTGTATTTCATGACAGTCTAAAAGCAGAACGCAATATGAAATATGCATTGCCACGCTACCTCACTCATTTTAAAAACTTGGGATTTACCTTTAAGGTACTATCCTGATTGAAACCCGATGGTGAAAAAAATTCTTGTGGCGCCATTGGATTGGGGCCTCGGTCACGCTACCCGGTGTATCCCCGTAATCCGGGAACTGCAGCGGCAAGGTGCCGGGGTGATCATAGCTTCATCGGGGGATGCCTTGAGTCTCCTGAAGATTGAATTCCCGGAGATGATGGCGCTTGCATTGCCGGCCTATCAGCCAGTTTATCCCGACAAGGGCTCGATAGTATTGGCCATGATGAAGCAATTTTCAAAATTCAGAAAGGTAATTCGGGAGGAGAACCGGCTGATTGAAAAATATGTGGCTGACCATAGGATTGATGCCGTGATTTCCGATAATCGATTTGGATGCTGGTCGTTAAGAGCAACGTCAGTTTGTATTACGCATCAGCTAAATCCTATTATGCCACAGGGCTTCAAATGGCTTTCACCGTGGGTGAGAAAATTTTTGGGAAGGCATTTTAATCAATTTGAAGAAATCTGGATTCCAGACCAGCCCGAAAGCGGGTTGACGGCAAACTTTAATC
>DAOMZK010000354.1:0-3616 GCA_035438035.1 Cyclobacteriaceae bacterium
ATTTCGACAGGGTGATACTTCCGGCCATTCCCCTGAAGAAAAGAGTTTCGTTCAATGAAGTATAGGGAAGGAATCCCAGGTTGCTTCTTCTGACGGTTGTGATCGTTTCTGAGTTTTTTCCAAACCCGAAGACACTTCCCAGGATAAGTCCCTGGCCGAACTGTGTTTGAAAATCCCCAATAATGAGATTTTGCAGTTTACCCTTATTCAATATCTGTGCATGAAAGGACAAATAGTCGAAACCATACTGCTTGTCGGGGGGAGACCAGGTCATCGGCTCGCCCTGATCTTTTTCGAAAGTAAATCCTACGCTGAAGTCATTCGTTCGCGCTACGCGATACCGCACGTAAAATTTTTCTGGTGACCCAAGATACCGGTGCAGGGAATCATTTTCCTTTTTGTATCCTTCCCTTACTTCAAATCCACGCTCAACCCTTAACAGCAGGTAAGCATTCTCTTGCTTTGTGATTCTATGCAGTATCGACCTGTCAAACCGGGATTGGGAATCACGGACCTTTACAAATGGAATAATTTTATCGAAGGTTACCCTGCTCCACCCCGGCACGGCTTGTAATTCATAAACTGAAAGGAGCGGACCGTTCTCGTCGCGGAACCGGATGAAGGAATTGATTTCCTCTTCGCCCATTACCATCAGCGCGCGCAACTGTTCCCGGCTGATAGTATTCAGATCCAATGGACGTGACATCAATTGGGCCAGGTTTTCGTACAGTTCTTCGTAATTAAGGTCACGGTCCTGGATTGGAAATATTTCATCGGAAAGTTTTTCAGGATTAAAATCCTCGCGTGGATAATCCTGAGCTTGTGAGCAGAAGAAAAGAAGTAAGCTGCAGATGAATGCTATCGCTTTCATTTTGAGCTCGCTTTGTTGAATCGCAGTATGGCCGACGCCTGGTGGATGTCTCCCAGAATAGGGTTGAAGACGAGTGCATAATCGACCGACAGTCTTTTTATTTTAGCGCCAAGCCCAGCATGGATGGCATTGGGGTTAAGACTATATCCTGTCCTGAAGAAAAGTCTTTCCCGAAAATTGTATTCAAATCCGGTATGCCACGTGGCGCCGAAATTCACGTCTTTGTTGATTTCCGTTGTAAGAATGAAATTTTTTTCGATTCTGAATCCGATCCCGGCAACGAGCCGGATGGGGAGTTTTTCGCCGGGCGCAATTTCAGCCTGGTTCAGGTTGATGATGCAAGCCCCCACTGAAATTTCATTTGTGATCTGTGCAAGACCGCCGAAGTCAAGGGTGATTGCATTTTTGTTTTCATACCCATCGGCGTGGTATTGCACATAGTTCACCCTGATCCCAAGAGAAGCCAGCCCCAACTGATTTCCATAACTCATCCTGGCGATCTGCTCATTGTACAAGTCATCGCCAAACCGGAAAAGCCCAAGGCCGGCAATGCCTCCTGCGGCAGGTAATAACATTCCTGCAGCCATCCGGTTTGCACCGGGTAAGAGAGCACTGGCTTCATATGCAAAAAAAGCGGAAGGCCCATTGGTCAGTATTGCCCCAGGATTGTTAAACATCGATGTTTCATCGCGGAGAATGGCGGAAGCATAACCCATCGCCGCACTGCGGGCACCCATTAAGGTATTCACGCTTTGGCTACATGAAATGAAATTCATGAAAACCATACACAGGGTTAGCAGGTTTCTCACCTCAGGAAATTTTAAATTAAGTTTACGTCAAGGCAGCATTTCCATTCAATGATTAGACAATATGTTTTCCTGACGTTTTTTATTTTTTTGCCCGGATTGATTTTCGGACAAGCAAAGGATACGACTGATTACTATCCTTCAGGGAAGGTGAGAGGGAAAGGACGGGTTCACCTTGGGGTTAAATCAGGTATGTGGACGTATTACTATCCTGATGGAAAAATAAGTGCTGTTGAAAACTACAATGAAGGAAAGTTGTCGGGAGAAGTTTTGTATTATTTTCCTGGGGGAGGAATTCAAGGAAGGGAGTCTTGGAAGAATGGATTGCAGACTGATTCTGCATTTTATTTTCATACCAATGGCCGTGTTGAAAAAAAGGGTGTATACCACCTGAGCCAATATGATGGTATTTGGAAATTCTATTTTGAGAATGGAAAGCTTAGCCGATGGGTAACCTACCGTGGAGGCATGCCGGAGGGTTCTACCCGAACATTTTCAGAAACAGGAATTTTATTACAAGAAGGATTTTATGCCGGTGGTGTGGAGTCAGGGGAGTGGAAATTCTATGACGATTCAGGCAGGATAAAATACGCTGGTAGATATGAAAAGGGAAAACGGGAAGGTGCCTGGTATCAATACGACCGGAAGGGCAACCCCCATGCCTGGAAGTACAAGGATTAAAACTCTTTCCTTACATTAAAGAAGAAGGCACCGTCTGGTCTTTGAGAAGTAAAGGTGACTTCAAAACGGAGTACAAGATCGTATGCGGTCACCATGTCCAATCCGAAACCGCCGCCGCTGAGCAACTTATTGGATAGAAGCTGGTTCAAATTGTTTTCATTGTAATATTGATAATTCTGAACATAGCCGAAGTCTGCGAAAGCCTTGATATAAATGGACAACGGGAAATAATTGAACTGTTCAATCGGCATGGAGTTCATTGTCCATGCCTTTGAGAAAATTCGTTTCTTCAGGGTGGTCTTGTTCAACGCAAACTGAGGCCCTTCCACAACATAATTTTCGTATCCCCGGATCAACTGGCTGCGGTAACCGAGTGTGTTGAATACACTGTAGGATTGGTTCTGGGGTGTGCTCCAGAGGCCTGATGTGAAATTGGACAGAAAGACATTTTTTCCAAGAGGCCAGTGTCGCGCATAGGTCATATTGATCTCCAATTGATTGACATCATCGGTTGGCAGAATACCGTTCTGTGCAATGTAGCCGCTGAATTGATAGCCTTTCAATGGATATAAAACCACATCGCGGTGTTCCGAATTGAAGGAATAGGAAAGGGTAAAATATTTCTGTGAGGTCTTGCTGTTGCTGTAATAAATCGGATTCAGCAAAAGCAGGGTGTCCTTGACTTCGGATTCCCTGAAGGCAACAGTAAGCGAGTGGGTTTCAAAAAAGGTTTTCCTGTAGGAATAGGTAATGTTGGCTCCGAACGATGTTCGGAGGGTTTGTTTGCCTTGCAGGTAAACCAGTTTATGCTCATCGGTATAGTAGGCAAGATTTTTCGGTGCATTGTAGTCAAGACCAAAGGCCAGCCCTTGTTTTTGTTTCTTATCGAGGTTGGGAATCCGGTACACGAGGTCAAACTTCCGGTAAAATCTGAACTGGGCGGTTAACCGGAGTGTCTCGTTCCTTCCCCTGAAATTGTTTTTGTAAAGCCGGACACCGTAGTTTATCCGGTCCAGGTCGTGGTTGTAGTTATTCCACCATTCGCTGAAGTTACGGTCTGAAAGTTCAAAGATGGGCGCTGGAAAAATATACCATCGTTCGGTGAGTTCAATGAGAATATCGATATGATTGTTGGTCATATCCAATGCACGGACAGATACGGTATTGAACAAACGCAGATTATACAGTTTGTTTTTATCCCACTGTAGTATTCCGAGCAGCATGGATGCACGGACAGTATCACCGGGCATAGACCGGA
>DAOMZK010000355.1:0-3611 GCA_035438035.1 Cyclobacteriaceae bacterium
CTCGCGGTTATCCGAAGCCAATTGATATTCCAGATTATCATAAATGACCTGTTCGAGTTCATTGTCTTTGAGACTGGTGATCAACTCGGTTGTGATTTCCTTCTGAACAGGCTTAGCTTTCAGCGCTTCGATAACGTTGGCGGCGTCGTCCGCATTGTTCTTTCCGGAGCAAGCTGCGGCAATGAGAAGGATGGCAAGGATTCCCTTTTTGATTGTTTTCATAGTATAAAAGGCTGGCTAAAATTAAAGGTAGCTGAAATTCGGGTATTGATCCTGGGTACCAGACTTGCGTAACCAGATCCCTCGGGGAAATTGGTTTCAAAAAAGGGCCAGCACGGGGCTATTGACTTGGATAAATGTCAAGTCGCTTTCTGATCTATTGCCGTTCTTTTCATTTGTCAATAAAGCAGCGACGAGTTCGAAATCATTTCATCAGCATACTTTGGTAAAATGCTTCTGCTGAGTCTTTTCTGCCTCTGCCAACATCGCTTCGATCTTTTTGGCAGCCTTGGTTATAGCTAAACCGCCCAGTCCCGTGCACCTTAATGTATTGGGTATGGCATCTCCCACTTTTTTCATGGTTTCAATGACTTCATCCAGGGGTATTACCTGGTCATAATCAGCAAGCGCCATATTGGCACATGATATCGCTGTGGATGCCGCCATTACATTACGGTTTAAGCAGGGAGCCTCAACTCTATCAGCCACCATATCGCAAACCAGCCCAAGTGAACTTTGAAGAGCCATTGATGCGGCTGCAAGCGACTGGTTGAGCGTACCGTCTTTTAATACCACCACCCCGGCTGCAGCCATCCCGGATGCTGATCCACATTCAGCCATACATCCACCAACTTCAGCGGCAAACGTTGCATGCGCAGCAATAAAAACACCAATTAATCCGGCCGCCAGCATGGCTTTTACCATTTCATCTTTAGACAATCCAAGTGTTGTCGATGTACCAATGATTGTACCGGGCAACGCACCACAGGATCCGGCTGTCGGCGCAGCCACAATCACACCCATGGAACTTTTCACCTCCATCATCGCCGAAGTGTACATCAATGAATTATTGAGCACATCGCCAGGGACCAATTCTTTTTGATCCATTTTCTTCTTGAAATTCACGGATTGACTTCCCAGAATGCGATCCTTATAATTTGTGCCCTTAAGGCCGCTTATTATCGAGTTATGCATGATCCCCACAATCTCATGCATCTTTTCAATCACTTCCTTATGCGAAATATTTCCCCGAGCGCTTTCATAATGAATGGCAAGCTCCCATAGCTTAAGGTCCTTATCCTTGTTATAGTCAAGCATTTCCTCGACAGTGATAAATGGAACGCTCAGATTCTTCCTTGCTTTTATCGGCAACACGGGGTCAATCTCTTTGATGAAGAGTACACCTTCCATTGCTAAAATCTCATCGCGAAGGGCCGTGGGTAAGAAACTGCTTGCTTTTATTTCAAAATAAATTGATTTGCCCCTGCGGAGTTGTATTTCATCAAACTCAAAATCGGACAACTCAAGAAACTCACTCAAGGGCAGGGGTGAAGTAACATAGATTAAGGTTTCACAATAATCACCGGCCATAGAAACTGCGGCACCGTCAATTTCTATTACTTCAATCATTCCGCCACCCGTTGAGAGGGCGGTCAACTCCCGTGTCTCATTTGTGTTACTTAATGTAATCTTGTAGGTATTGGGGTGTTTCGCTCCAATGGGATGAATATCAATTCTTGTCTGTATGCCCGAATCTTCAATGCCATGCAAATAATTTGGCAAGCGCTCATCATCTGCCGTCCAACCTAAAAATCCACCAAACAATCCCATATCAGAACCCTGTCCTTTATGGGTTGTTGCCAATGACCCATTGGGATCGAATTCAACAAGCACTTCGCTGATGTTCTTTCCCATCAAGTCTCTGCAAATTCGCCCAATTCTTAAAGAGGCGGCACAGTGCGAGCTGGAAGGTCCACGCATAACGGGACCCACGGAATCATTAAATATACTGGGATAGTTTTTCATCATTCACTCTCTGTAAAGATAAGGCCCGCATATTATAATCATGATAATTTATTCCAAAAAACAAACGACAAATGTGCCTAAATGAGCTGCAATTTGTGTAATCATGGAATCATAGGATTTTCGGGAGAGCCTACACCCGCCTTTAACATGATGTATGCAGTATATACAACTACACCAATCACGACCCATCTTAGGGCATCAATTGGCAAGGACTTAACTATAAAGGCGGCAATCAGAACAGCAATGACACCTGCAATGGCCATGCCGAGAGCTGCCTTTCGGTTGTAAGCTCCTTCCTTAATAAATCTTACAGATGCTGGGGGCATAAGAAAAGCACAAGAACCCATCATAATTGGAAATGCAACTTTAGGTGACATCCCCAGTGCGAATACGAGTGCCATGCATGGCGCATACAATCCAATTCCGGCAGTCATTAAAGCGCCTAAAATGAAGTTAACAGTAATCGCCAGAATCAGTTTACCTCCGGCTAACCCAATCGCATCGCCTCCTCCCGGAATCCAACCCAATTGACCAGCCGTCATAAAAATGGCTGTCGTGAGCAATGCGACTCCTATTGTCAGTCTAATTTTCCTTTCCGACATTTTTGAAACAATGCCGGCGCCAAGCAGTGCTCCTCCAGCGGCAGAAACCAGCATTAGAATAAGGGTTAGCGGCTCAACCTCAACAATTGTAATGAAGATTATTGCTTGCAAAAGTACCGGCAAAGTATTGGCCACATTTAATGTCCCGGGAATTATCCTGTCTTCGGTTTGTCTCGTAAATTTTAGAAGAGCAGTTTGAGGTGCAAATGAACCGATTCCAAGCACATCAATGAAGTTAACCACAAATCCAATCAAGGTAGTTTTGAGCCAACTTACCTTTTCCAAATTGTGTCTATGCCTTAAATAATCCCTGGCAAATACCGCGATAAACCATAAAGCGAGCAGCACCAGGCAGAACCAGATTATTGCTACCACCATAAATACGTGGTCAAAATAACAGCCTTATATGCGGGGTAATGCTTCAAATAATTTGACGATTAAAACATCAATTTATAAAAATAATATTGGCGTTGAGGTCAAATTTATTAATTCAGGCATACAATTTCTTTCAACATTGTTCATATTTATTGCAAGAAAAAATAATACAATGAAAGCGGCACTATTCATTTCAATCCCTTTATGGGCTATTGCCATTATTTCCCCTGCACAGGAAAAGCACCATTATCAAACTGATTTCCCAAAGGAAGAATTTTCCGAGCGCAGGGCTAAGGTCATGGAGTCCATCGGCAATAACGCAGTTGCACTTATACAGGGTGCAGCGGGAATACCGGGCTTCACCGTATTTCGGCAAACAAATTCGTTTTATTATTTGACGGGGCTGGAGACTGCCCATTCCTATCTGTTGATCAATGGAAAGAATAAAAAGTCCACTGTTTATCTTCCCAATCGTGATGAAGCTACCGAGCGCAATCAGGGAAAGGTATTATCGGCTGAGGACGAAGCTTTGGTAAAGCAACTCACGGGCATCGATCAGGTGAAGGGCATTGAATTTCTTTCATCCGATTTGGTTGGCACAGGATTAAT
>DAOMZK010000356.1:0-3606 GCA_035438035.1 Cyclobacteriaceae bacterium
TTATCGAAGACAGCCTGACTGTGCCCAACCTCAATACGCACGGGCAAAAACCACCCTCCTGCTGGAGGGCTTCCCGCTGAATACACATTTTCCGTCTTCCTCTACAGCATCGAGCGGTATACAACGAACTGTAGCCTTGGTTTCTTCCTTGATTTTTGCTTCCGTTTCTACCGTACCATCCCAATGTGCCAGGATAAATCCTCCTTTTCCATCCAGCACTTTTTTGAATTCATCATAACTATCCACTTTCGTAGTCATCTCCGATCTGAATTTCAGGGCGCGGTTATAAATATTTTGCTGGATTTCTTCCAGGAGTTTGGGTATTGCTGTGGCCACGGTTTCTGTCTTCATCACCGATTTTTCCTTGGTGTCGCGGCGGGCAACTTCAACTGTACCATTGTCAAGATCACGAGGGCCAATGGCAATACGCACCGGCACGCCTTTCATCTCATATTCAGCAAACTTAAATCCCGGTTTATGCGTGTCGCGGTTATCAAATTTTACAGAAAGGCCGGCGGCTCTCAACTGCTTCAGGATGGGTTCCACCGCTGCAGAAACTTTGGCCAGCTCCTCCTCACTTCTGAAAATCGGAACGATCACTACATGAATCGGGGCAAGTTTGGGCGGAAGGATGAGACCATCGTCATCCGAGTGGGCCATGATGAGTGCCCCGATCAGTCTGGTAGTAACACCCCATGAAGTTCCCCACACGTAATCCAGTTTGCCTTCCTTGCTGGAGAATTGTACATCAAAAGCCTGCGCAAAATTCTGACCCAGGAAATGGGAGGTGCCAGCCTGCAAGGCTTTCCCGTCCTGCATCAGTGCTTCGATGCAATACGTGTCCACCGCTCCGGGAAATTTTTCACCCTCGCTCTTTTTTCCTTTTATAACCGGAAGCCCGATAAAGTTCTCCACAAATTCAGCGTACACATTCAGCATTTGGTGCGCCTCTTTTTCTGCTTCCTGTTTGGTTTCATGTGCCGTGTGTCCTTCCTGCCAGAGGAATTCCGTCGTGCGGAGGAATAAGCGCGTACGCATTTCCCAACGTACCACGTTCGCCCATTGGTTAATGAGAATCGGTAAATCGCGATACGATTGAATCCATTTCTTATACGTGCTCCAGATGATGGCCTCGCTGGTCGGACGCACGACCAACTCTTCTTCCAGTTTGGCTTCAGGATCAACGATGAGTTTTCCTTTATTGACGGGATCCGTTTTCAGCCGGTAGTGGGTGACAATCGCACATTCCTTGGCAAAGCCTTCTGCATTTTTTTCCTCTGCCTCAAACATACTTTTCGGGACAAAAAGAGGGAAATACGCATTGACATGGCCGGTGTCCTTAAACATCTTGTCGAGACCCTGCTGCATTTTCTCCCAAATGGCATAACCATAAGGCTTAATGACCATGCAACCGCGGACATCAGAATTTTCTGCCAGGTCGGCCTGCTTTACCAGTTCCACATACCACTGTGCATAATCTTCGGCTCGGCTTGGTATATTTTTTGCCATGTATAGAATTATTAGAATTTGAGGCGCAAATATAATGTGACTATACGGAATGGGGCCATTTTTGCGTTTTTAGCTTCGATTTAAGTGAAATACGTACGCATTTAACTCAATTAAAACCAGCAAAATGAGTATGAATAAATCGTTGTTAACAGGCACCGTACTTAGTAAATTTGCGTTTAAGGATATAGGATTAAACCGTTCATGAATATGAAAACGAGAATCGCAATGGCCATGATGGCAATCGGAGTCTCCTCCGTAGCGCTGGCACAGGAAAGTGATGATATGTATTTCAATTCAAAGGATCGCGCCAAATTGAGTTCGATCAATGGAATGATTTTGGCCAGGCAATATCAACAGGAAGACATGACTGCCGTAAAAACCAACCCGGTCAATCCTTCAGACAGCTATTCCGGAAGGGGTATCAATCCTGAATTCAATTCACAGGCAAAAAACGGAACGACAGTAGTACAGAATAATCCGGACTATTTCCTGGCCGGTTATGCACCGAAAAATGTGAACAGTTCACTGTACAGCGGAAACGCCAGTAACTATTCCAATTGCAACTGCAACAACATGTACGGCATGAATAATTCTATGTATTCTCCTTACAGCAGTATGTATTCTCCTTATGGAATGGGCAGTATGTACTCGCCTTATGCTATGTACTCGCCCTATAGCATGTATTCTCCTTACGGAATGGGCAGCATGTACGGTATGAGCATGAGCAGTATGTACGGAATGGGAGGATATGGAATGTACGGTATGGGGATGAGCAGCATGTATGGTATGAGTGGATTCGGAATGAGTTACACCATGGGCTGGGGCATGCCTGGTTATGGAATGGGCTCCATGATGTATAATCCCTACAGCAGCTATTATTATGGAAGCGCTTACGGTTACGGATATGCTTCCGGATCAGAAGGCCGCGCGGTGGTCAATGGCACGCACCCTTCACGGTCAAGTTCGCTCAACAACACGTATGCAAATCAAAATCGCAACAGTGTCGGAACAGTGGGCGGCGTCAACTCTACCGCCAGCCGCAGTACCTCCGGCGGACGCATGGAGGGTGGGCAAACCAACTATTACGACCGGAGCTGGAGAAATAATTCTTCCAATTTCACTACGAGCGGAAATTCAAATGGAAGCCCTGCCCGTTCGGGATGGGGTAATAATTCAGGTACCAGCGGTTGGAATAATGGCAGCAACGACGGATGGGGTGGAAGAAACTCCGGAGGTTCCTGGGGCAACAACAATAGTGGATCCTCATTTGGTGGTGGTGGAACCCGTTCGAGCGGATTCTCTGGTGGTGGATTCTCTGGTGGCGGTGGCGGCGGAAGTGGCACCAGTCACTCACGCGGACACTAATCTCAAAACACGTATTGTATGAAATTCAAGATCGCATTGACGATCGCGGGCATCGTGTGGCTTGGCCTACGTGAAACTTCGGGTCAGATTTACTCTTACCCGGAAGAAGCATTGACTTTAAGCCGGACACAGGCAGGAGGCACTGCTCGAATCCGGGCTATGGGCGGCGCGCAAAATGCCCTGGGCGGAGATCTCAGTTCTGCGTTCTACAATCCTGCCGGACTGGGCATGTACAACCGTTCCGAGTTGTCCCTCTCACCGGGATATTCTGTTGCCGGTTCTACAGCTGATTACCTGGGCAACTCCACCGACGCCAGTAAAGGCAACGTGATGGTTCCCAACCGGGGCGTGGCATTTCATTCCGACAAAGACGGAACCAAGGGACTCTGGGGTGGAACCTTCGCGGTCAACTTCAACCGCATCAATGATTTTAACAGCACATTTTCCTACAAGGGGACCAACTCAGTCAATTCCATCATCGACTATTTTATCAATGCGGCAAATGGAACAGACAGCACGCAATTCCAATCCGGAACCAGTACACGCCCTGAAGGGTATAACTATAATACGCCGGTAGGGCTGGCCTACAACAACTATCTCATAGGGCCCTTGTCTGATTTTACTGCAGGCGGGTCAAAAATTATTTATGATTCCCCCGTCCCCTACCAGCCCACTGTTCAGGATGAAACCATCAAGACCAGCGGAGCCCAAAATCAATGGAGTTTCTCGTAT
>DAOMZK010000357.1:0-3601 GCA_035438035.1 Cyclobacteriaceae bacterium
GGTCCATCATCCACTGATAATCCTTGTACGCCACATACAATTCAACCTGGGTAAATTCAGGATTGTGGAACCTGGACATTCCTTCATTCCGGAAGTCTTTTGAAAACTCATAGACACCAGAAAACCCGCCCACAATCAGTCGCTTGAGATACAGTTCATTGGCGATGCGCAAATACAGCGTCATGTCCAGTGTATTGTGATGGGTTTTAAAAGGCCTTGCCGCAGCCCCGCCATACAGCGGTTGAAGAACCGGCGTTTCCACTTCAAGATAGCCCCTGCCATTCAGGTATGATCGCATGGCATTGACGAGCTTCGTTCTTTTGATAAATGTGTCTCTCACCTGTGGATTAACGATCAGATCCACATACCGCATTCGGTAACGATGTTCCGGGTCGGTGAAAGCATCGTGACGGTGAACGGTGCCCTGTTCGTCTGTCGTTT
The DNA here is from genome assembly GCA_035438035.1 of Cyclobacteriaceae bacterium. Taxonomy (GTDB): domain Bacteria; phylum Bacteroidota; class Bacteroidia; order Cytophagales; family Cyclobacteriaceae; genus ELB16-189. Next base: position 442 of record DAOMZK010000357.1, read on the forward strand.
CTTTGGTCACCGGTAAAGGCCGGAGGGATTTGGAAAGTAGGGTAAGACTGGTAGCATGAATCGATGTCTCGCCTGTTTGGGTAATGAATACAAATCCCTTCACACCGATAATATCACCGATATCCAACAGCTTTTTAAAAACAGTATTGTAAAGCGACTTGTCCTCGGCCGGGCACAGGTCATCCCTGCGAAAATATACCTGGATTTTCCCCGACTCATCCTGAAGTTCCGCAAAGGATGCATTGCCCATAATCCTGCGGGTCATGATCCTGCCGGCAAATGAAACGTTCTTAAATGCCGTATTATCAATTGGAAACTTTTCAAGGATTTCCTTCGCATTGGTATTAATCTCAAAAAGATCAGCAGGATATGGATTGATTCCCAGCTTATGAAGTTCCTCCAGACTTTGTCTGCGAATTATTTCCTGTTCACTTAGTGGCATGCCTTAATAACTAATGGATTGCAAAAATAGAGGAATTTACCAATGATGGTGTCCGGGTGAGTGTTATGCACGATGATTTTTACGTCGCGCAAGCTCTTTTCGTATAAATCCCAGCTCACGACTGCTTTGACCCGCCACAGACGTGTTCTCGGTTGCCCGGCGCAGCAGGTAAGGCATTACTGTGGCAACGGGTCCGTATGGGACATATTTGGCAACGTTATAGCCGGCCTTTGCCAGGTTAAACGAAATATTGTCGCTCATGCCGAGCAACTGTGCAAACCAAACCCTGTTATCATTGGGCTTCATGCTGTGTTTCTCCATGAGAATAGTAAGGAACTGATTGCTGTATTCATTGTGGGATCCGCAGACTACAGAAACTCTTTGTTTCTGATCAATGCAAAAGGCAAGTGCATCATTAAACGCTTTATCCGTAGCCTCTTTAGTCGGATGAATGGGGTCGGCATATCCCATTTTGGCCGCACGCTCCCTTTCCTTTTCCATGTAAGCTCCACGCACAAGCTTAACACCCAGAAAATAATTGTGCATGGCAGCATGGTGATGCGCCTCGCGCAGATGGGCAAGGCTATTAACACCATACATCTGAATCGTCGAGAAAACAATCGCCTTCTCCCGGTTGTACTTGCCCATCATCTCATACGTGATCTGATCAATGGGACTCTGAATCCAGGTCTCTTCGGCGTCAATCAGAACGGGGATGCCCAGCGCATAAGCTTTGGAACAGATGCGATCAACCCGGTTCCTGATCTTGCCATAAGCGGATTGTTCTTCTCCACTCAGTGCTTCTCCGGATTGAATTTTTTCCAGCAAGGCGGCATCAGCCATGCCTGTCATTTTAAAAACGCAAAAGGGAATGTGTTTGGACGATTGGGCTTTGTCAAACGTGTGAAGAATTTCTTCGGTCGTGGCGTCAAATCCGGCTTCTGTTTTCTCACCCTCTACGGAATAATCCAGGATGGCATTCACATGGTACTCTCCAAGGTGATGAATTGTTTTCTCTGCTTTCTCTATTGTCTCACCCCCGCAGAAATGATCAAATACCGTTGACCGGACAATTCCCTGAATGGGAAGCCTGAGTTTCATTCCGATTCTAACTGAGCCTGTAGCCAGTTTCGAAATAAAAGGGTGGTTCACAACGGTAAAAATGAAATTGGCTTTTCTCAGTTCTCCGTCTGACTTGTAGCTGAATGCCGTTGCCGTGTCATCAAACCGCACTGAAGGGCTGATATCCATAGAAATACCGTTTTCGAGGCCAAATATAACGCGGTTAACCCTTTTCCAGCAGTCCTGCCAATAGTTATACGGATATAAATCAGTTATTTTGGACGCTTAAATTATGAGTTTAATAAAAATTCAGGAGAGCCCTTCACTTCCCCGCCCGCTTTTCAGGAATCGAAGCAGGATTGGTGTCCTGGTCGATGAAAATACAATAAAACACTGTTATCCTTTGGTTCGCAGCCTGCTCCCTGAACATGTGCTGATTAAAATCCCTGCAGGAGAAACCCACAAGAACCTTGAAACCTGTACTGCCATCTGGCAACAGCTGACCGACCAGCGGTTTGACCGGCACGCTCTCCTGGTGGCGCTCGGGGGCGGCGTGACCGGGGACATGGGTGGATTCTGCGCTGCCACATTTAAACGGGGAATCGACTTTATACTGCTGCCCACCACTCTTTTGGCACAGGTTGATGCCAGCATCGGGGGCAAGCTGGGGATTGATTTTGGTCCATATAAGAACCACATCGGGGTCTTCAAACAGCCGGTGGCTACGTTAATCGCTACAGGTTTTTTAAAGACCCTACCTGAAAGGGAACTGTGTTCAGGTTATGCGGAGGTAATCAAGCATTGTCTCATTTCGGATAAAAGGATGTGGGAAAAGATTCAAAAACAACCTCTTGAAAAGCAACCCTGGTTAAAACTCGTCCGACATTCAGTTGCCTATAAGTCCCTGATTACGAAAAAGGATCCCAGGGAAAGCGGACTGAGAAAGGTGCTGAACTTTGGCCATACCCTGGGTCATGGTCTGGAAGGACACTTCATTTCAACTGAAAAGCCCCTTTTTCATGGGGAGGCTATTGCCGCCGGAATGGTGCTAGAATCCAGGATAGCCAGACTAAAAAAACTCCTTTCGGACAAAGAAGTACAGGCCATCAGCGGGTATATTCTTTCAGTTTATGGAAAAATTGAACTTCCCCGCCTGGACAAAATACTACCATTGGTGAAACAGGATAAAAAAAATAAGGGCAATACGATTTTCATGGCCCTGCCTGAAGGTATTGGCAAGGCCGTTTGGGATATCCCGGTTAGCGAACGGGAAATCCTGGATGCAATGGATTTTTATCGCTCTTTTCAGACATAGTGCACATCAGTGTCATCCGGAGAGTTAACTTCCTTTTTAAGGACGCGTTTCAGATCATTTGCTTTTCTGGCTATAAAATCCTTCGTTTTCTTCTTGCGGTTTCCCGTCAAGAGCCACGCTGCCAGCAAAGCACCACCTGCAATCCCGATACCAATAGCAACTTTACGTGTTGTGCTCATACTACCCTTAACTATTTTTAAATTTAATTTGTTTCATTGAGTTGTTAAAAATCCTATTAGAAAATATTTTAACTCGCGACATATCCCGATCCCATTGACTCCGCCAATCAAAATTTTTAGAAACCCGATACTGCAAGGAAACGTTCGTTCGCTGCCTTCATC
>DAOMZK010000358.1:0-3598 GCA_035438035.1 Cyclobacteriaceae bacterium
GAAGATCATCAGCGAGGCAATAGCAATAATTACTGCGCCTGTGCTGAACTGCTGAAAGGCATTCAATAGTTCCGAAAAAGTATTTTGGCCATCCTGTTGAAAAAAACTCTCATCGCCTTCAAAATCCGAATCATAGCCAACGGCATGGGGCAACTGTTTCAGAATGAGTATCAAACCTATAGCGGAAAGCATACCTTTGATTACCGCAAGGGGAAAAAAATGGCCAACCTTTCCCGCATTTAAATAGCCGAGTGCTATTTGAATGAGACCGGCAAAGACAACACAAGTCAGAAAAAGCTGGAAAGATCCGAGATCTTGAATGGAGGTCAATACAATTGTACTGAGGCCGGCGGCCGGACCACTGACCGCGACAGACGATTTACTAAGTGCCCCTGCCACCACACCTCCCACCACACCGGCAACCAGTCCGGAAACGAGCGGAGCGCCGGAAGCCAATGCAATACCAAAACACAACGGTAAAGCGACGAGAAATACAACTACTGAAGCCGGGCCATCATACCTCATGTTGTCCATAGGGTTAAATGAAAATTTATCCTGCATACCAAAATCAGGTTAGTCGATTGAGAAATAGGAATGAAAAAGAGAGAAAGAGAAAAATCCTCAGGACTGAGGTGGAGGGGGTACGATTTCCAGGATGTGTTCGCTGAAACTAAACGCTATGAAATAGGATTGCAAGGATTGGGAAAGGTTATTGAAGCAGAGAATGGAATTGTTTGTGCTGGCAAAATCATCTTCAAATTCCCTGATATCATCTTCTTCAGAGGATGATTCTTCTGACCAATCCTCTACGGGTGAAAAATTCCCGGTCGGAAAGACTTTTTTCTGCAGACTTACGACCTGCCCGATGAAGAGCAAGCCCATTGCGCAAAGAAAGATATTGCAGATTTTTTTCATAGTCGCGTGCAAATATACGGAGAATGGAATATCAAGGATTCAATACGCATCGATCTCACCAGATTCTAATATGTCCCAAGCCCGCTGTTTTTGCCTTACATTTGCATGAAAATCAATGTGATGGACTATAAGGAGATACTTTCTGTAACCCTAATTCTTTTCTCGGTTATTGATATCCTGGGTTCCATTCCCTTTGTCATTTTGATCCGACAACGGGAAGGCAGGATTTATGCCGAAAGGGCTACCCTTATTGCGGCTGCGCTCATGATCATTTTTCTGTATCTCGGCCAGTCGATATTGATGCTTTTTGGACTGGACATCGGGTCCTTTGCCGTTGCCGGCGCGATCGTGATGTTTATCATCGCCATGGAAATGATTCTGGGCATAACGCTCATCAAAGATGATCCAGACGCAAAAGGCAGTGGTTCAATCGTGCCCATCGCATTCCCATTAATCGCTGGTGCCGGTACGCTCACTACCATTCTTTCTATTCGTGCTGTTTATTCAGAATTGAATATTCTCATTGGGATTGTGCTGAACTCCATTTTTGTATATATCGTACTCCGTGGTAGTTCATGGCTGGAACGAAAAATCGGGAAGTCCGGATTTGCCATATTGAGAAAAGTGTTTGGCGTGATCTTGCTCGCCATCTCTGTAAAGATTATTAAGAGTAATATTTCATTCGGGTGATACTGCTTTATACCGACGGTGCAGCACAGGGCAATCCCGGACCGGGGGGCTATGGCACCATTTTAAAATTTGGAGGACATAGTAAAGAGCTGAGTCAGGGCTACCGGCTCACCACCAACAATCGCATGGAGCTCATGGCGGTCATCGCCGGCCTCGAAGCAATAAAAAAACTGGGCATTCCGGTCAGGGTCTATTCTGACTCAAAATATGTTGTCGAAGCTGTGAACCAGGGATGGATTTGGGGTTGGGAGAAAAAGAATTTTAAGAACAAAGCCAATCCTGATCTCTGGAAACGATACATCACTCTCCATCATAAATTCCGTCCAGAGTTCAAATGGATAAAAGGGCACGCCGGACATCCGGAAAATGAAAGGTGCGATCAATTGGCTGTTTCAGCTGCCACTGGTTATGATCTATTGGTTGATGAAGGCTATGAAGAAAGAGCTGAATGAATCAACCAGAAGCCGTCCAGATCCATTAAAAAAATAAATGCAGTAGCACAAAGAATTCACCAAGATCACAAGTAAAAAATTTGTGTTCTTCGTGCCTTTCTTTGTGGACTTAGTGTCCTGTATGTAAAACCTTTATTGATCCAGGGGAACATATTTCTCAATCAAATCAATTCCCAACGTTTTCAATTCATTCATTATCGGTTCATAAAACTCTGCATTGACCGGTATTACGACACCTCTTGCCTTAATTTTTCCCTGAAGCAGTAGCTTCGCCGCGATGCCCAAAGGTAAGCCCACTGTTTTGGCCATTGCCGTCTCAACTGAGTCTTTCCCCAACACTACGAGAGAAGACTGTAAATCATTTTCCATTCCATTCTGGTAATACCTGAATCTATGCCACATGACCACCATGTCGCGGTCTGTTGAATGTAAAGTCCAACGCTTGCTTAAAATGTGTTCAAGAATTTGTGCCGGAGTACCCGATGACAATCCCACCTTGTCGTTATCAAACATTCCTGACCAGTTCAAACACTGGATCTCCCGTCCTTCCAATTTCAGATTGAACGCCTGAGCTATTTTTTCCTCCACTGTTCTGTCAGGATGATAAGCCAGAAAAGAATTAATGAAGTCATGATGGGTTAAGTGGACCACATCCGCCATGGTATAGGAATCATCCGTGCATCCAAGTTGAACAAAAATATTCCATGCGGCACAAAAACCTTTATTGCGCAGTGTGCCTCTCAGCATGGTCTTGATTTTCTGCAGACCGTAGGCTTCACGGTAAGTAAGAGAATCGCGGTTGGCATAACCCTCGAAGTCGCCATAACCAGGAACTATTACAGGCGTGGTTCTTTTGAATAGTTGTTGATGTGGAATGTATTTGAATTCTCCGTTTTGCAAATACCTTGCAGTCCCCAGTCCTGCCATTACCACATTCCTGGGGTTCCACGTGAATTTGTATCGCCATGGATTTTCAGGGTCTGTATCAGGCGCAATTAGTCCACCAGTGAAGGATTCAAAAGAAAACAATTCTCCTCCCGACCGTCTGATCCGGTCAATGACCTGCATAGCACTCATGTGATCTATACCCGGATCAAGTCCGCATTCGTTCAGGAAGAGAAGATTTTTTTGTTTAGCCTCTTCGTGCAATCCCCTCATTTCATTCGATACATAACTGGCCGTCAGCAAGTGCTTATTTAACTGAAGACAAATCCTTGCAACTTGAATATGAAGGTGAGGAGGAAGCAGAGAGATGACGAGATCAGTTTGCTGTATCACTTCTGCTGCACCTTTATCTTCAATATTAAATTGAACGGCTGTGGCGTCTGACCCGACAACTCGTTCCTCCGCGGAAGTGAGAGAAATATCTCCCACCAGGATTTGCCAGCCTTCTCGTGGTGCGTTTCTGACGAGATAGTCAATCAACGCTGAAGAAGAACGCCCCGCACCCAGTACCAACACCGATTTCATGCTTTGAATTTCGGCTAAATTATCCTGAAATAAATGAATGCAAGGGATGAATTTATTTTGTCGGCAGAATC
>DAOMZK010000359.1:0-3590 GCA_035438035.1 Cyclobacteriaceae bacterium
GCCTCATTCCCTTTGGAAGCTTCACCAATTACATCTATTTCAGGGAATCCCGCTATGTATTCGCTCAGAAGGTCACGGGCGAGTTTCTCATCATCAACGATCAAACATGTAGTGTTCATATTACGGGGTTTTCAATTTGACTTAATCTGCTTTTTCCAATTTCTTCCACTGACTCCAGGAACGGTATTGAAAAACAAACGGAATAACCGTACTCCGAAGCCCTGATCTGCAAACCCGCACCGGGGCCATAATAACTTTTCAATCTCAGGTCAGTGTTTTTCATCCCTACGCCACCGACACTTCCATCCATCACTTTTTTAGCATAGATGCCAAGGCCGTTATCCCTGACTTCAAAAAAGACTTGTCCGGTAAGTTTTTTTATGATGAGGTCAATGGTACCACCCTCTTCTTTGGGTCCAATGCCGTACTTAACGGAGTTTTCTACCAATGGCTGAAGTATCATCGGGGGAATACTCAGCTCAAGGCAAGAGCTATCAATATGTTTCTCAAATTTTAACCGGTCACCAAAGCGCACTTGCTGAATTCGGATGTAGTTCTCAATGAAATCAATTTCATCCACAAGCTTCACCATTTTACCGGTATGTGAATCGAGGGCATACCTGAAAATATCCGACAACTGGGTGATCACCTTGCGGGCCTGGTCCTTACTGGAATGAATCAGGGTGGATATTGAGTTTAACGTGTTGAACAAAAAATGAGGGTTGATCTGAGACTTTAACAAGGCAATCTGCATTTCCTTGTTTTTGAGCGCCAGCTCGCTTTTCTCCTTTTCCTCTTGCTGAAGTCCCTGGAAGTACGAGATCACATAGTACACCCCTACCGTAATGATATACTGGTCATAAAAGCGAAGGGCATCCCAGTTCAGCAACTCTACCATAAATTCCTTCCAGTTTTCAAAGTACACCAACCCGTCCATGTAGTCTGTAAAATAATAAGACAGTGTGCCGATGATCATGAAAAAGGAGGCAATTCCAGCGGCATGGCCTACGATTTGGACCACCGCGCGGAAACGGAAGAGCAAATGCGTCCAGAGGAAGATCAGTAATATCAACACACACAGGGCTTCCCACAGATACAATCCGTTCCACAATACATAGGAGAACGGCCGCTTCAGCTTCCATTCAAAAAATGTACTGATAGCAAAATTAACGAGGTACCATGTGCATATCAGCAGATAGGCCTTTTTCCAAATACCAGGAATGTTGTTAATCAACCTCACGAATCTCTGAATCGGTTTAACCAGGAAGATGTAAACTCCAGTATAAAATTATAGAATTGGATGAATTGACCGCCTAAGGGTTGTCCAGGTAGTTAAAGTGTTCAATTCGTCGGTAAGCGGTATGAAGCAGGGTCAAATCAAAACACTAACTTTATTGCCACTGGAATGAAACCTTTCATGCGCGCGGGTATTTTACTGTTTTTAGCCATTCTCTTTTTTTCCCGGGGTAGCAGCCAGGTCCTCACCATTACCTCCCAGGCAATAGATGCTGAGACGAGCGAACCTCTTCCGTTCGCTTCTGTGGGCATATTGGGCAAATCAATCGGTACCATCACCAACCTGAATGGTGAATTTGACTTTCATTTTCCTGCCGAACTGAAGAATGAAATATTTGTCATCAGTATGCTGGGTTATCAAAACTACCAGGGTTCCGTTCAGGCTCTGTTGAATTCAAAGCCAACGAAAATAAAACTGGTAAAATCAACAACTGTACTGCATACGCTCGTGGTTTCAGATTCACTCCGGGGGGGCGATGTTCTCAGGATAGCGTTGATGAGGATCAATCAAAATTATCCTGAAGAACCTTTCCTCATGGAGGGATTCTACCGCGATGTGAAAAAAGTCGGAGGAACTTACATTTCCCTGCTGGAGGCGGCTATAAAAATTTATGATGAGAACTACCGTGAGCCAAGGAACAAGTCCAAATTGCGTGAGCGTGTATCGCTTCAGGAAGTGCGGAGGAGCCTGGGTTACGCCAACAAATTTACTACTTACTTCGACCAGGATAATTTACTGGAGGTGTTATTGCTGAACAATGATGTCCGGTACAGGTTGTTCCCGCCGGAAGAAATATTTTATACCAACCTGATACGTGAACCCGACTCGTACTATAACGGACATGAAATTTTTGTAGTGTCACATGTCAAAGATTTTAAACTGAAAATTTTCATTGATAAAAAAAACTACGGGATCATTCATGTGGAGTATGAAAATCATACACCGGAAGACCTTGGGAAAAAGAGAGGACTCTCCCGTCAGTTTGAAAGCATGAAGCGGGTAGTGGATTTTAAACTCTACGAAGGCAAGTTCTTTCTCAATTACCTCACTGTAGACTATAAGGTGAATTGGTATGAAGGTGATACAAAGACCCTGCGCTTTGAAACAGAACTTTCACAGCAACTGCTGATTAATAACGTATTCTCCGCACCGGAAGAAAAAATCGGGGTGACGCAAAAAATGAGAAGTTATGGACTACAGTACCAGGATCAACCTTATAACAAAGCATTTTGGGATCGCTATAATGTCATTAAAGAAAGCCCGCTCGATCAGAGCATAATTGAGGACCTTGAACTCAGTGGTCCGCTTGAAAAACAATTTCAGAAAAACTGAGATTATTATTTCCGTTTTCGTTCCGGGGTAGCGATTATACCAATCCCAGACCGGCGAGGGTCTTTTTGCGGGTAGCATTCACTGAGATGCCATACTGCATTTGAATTTTAAAGTTTTTTATACCCGCACGCAATGCAAAACCGGGTTCATTTAAAAAAGCATCCGGTTGAGACTGCATAGGCCAAACAATTATGCCGCTCTCATCTTTTCTCTTTTTGACCTAGCTTGTATCGGGCATTGATCATCAACATGTTGTTAGAAAAGTCATCAGCACCTGAATTTTTGAAAATGATTCCTGATCCAAAGGAAGCAAACGTTTCGATTGTAAAATGATTCCCAAAAGTAAAAGAGGGAGCAAGGAAAAAGCCTGCGTTTGATCCGGTCCCAATTCTGAATACGCCACCATGTTTACCTACGCTCCCACCCACACTGAACTGATGGATCAGGGCCGGGTACGGAGTCGGGAACTGGTTTGCAAATCGGTATTCAAAAAAAACTTCCTGCAGTCTGCCTGCTCTCAAACTGAAGGCGGGGTAAATACTTAGATTTTTGCTATGGGAAGGACTGAGATTGTCTTCAAAAGTTATCTGGCTAAAGTCTCCAGCCGTAAAACCGACACCCACGCCTATATGTTCCCAGTTCTGCTGATAAAAAGGACTGATACCCCACGAAGATTTATTCTCCTGATAACCCGTTGCAGTCAGTGTATTAGAATAATTATGTGCGTGTTTTCCCCAAAATCCATTCAAGCTGTAAATTTTACTTTCATTGTTGCCCGTCTGCTCTGATCGCGAAACCCCGATTGCCGTTGCGCTGAAATTATTAGTATCGCTTCTGGACCAACCCGGGCCACAACTCGTTTGGGTAGTCCCCGCATAAGCGTTGGATGTCCCGGACATCACACCAAAATCAATAGCCCAGTAACTCAATTTACTCCCATCTTTTCCATACTCAGGATAAG
>DAOMZK010000360.1:0-3560 GCA_035438035.1 Cyclobacteriaceae bacterium
AAGGATAAAAGTGTAGTCGAGATTTCAGTTTTCGGTTGCTTGGCGGAATTGAGAAATGGTGTCCCGCCGGAGGGTAAGCTGTTTAAGGCTTGCTCAGCCGAAGTATAGAGGGGAAAGAGATGGCTTTCATTGTAAGCCGTTTTGGTGGTAGTGGAATAGGTTTCCTCTCCCACCATCACATCCAGTTTGTTCTTTTTGGCAAATGACTCCAGCAACTTGTGAAGTGAAAAGGTTGCGACATTGGAGTTATTCAGGATCGTACGACGGGTTGAATCGATGGAAGCAATCGGCTTTCCCTGTCCGTTTTGTCTTGCATTGTTGGTAATCGAGTCGCTGAAAACGCGCAACTGCTCATTATAAATATCATAACCGATCGTACTTCTCAACGATAAATAAGGAAGGGGATCGACCTGAACATAGCCACCAAAGTTGACAGTATTCTGAATGTCTTTCTGGTACTCCTGCGTGGCCAGCAAAACAGGATTTACCAATGAGAGACTGTTGGCGCTGGTTTCCTGTGCATAATTGGGGTCGTAGGTTTCTGTCGTTTGCCCCGGAAAAAGGAAGGGCCTGTACTTCACACTTTGACGAAGTCGGTTGGTAGAAGATGATCCTGTCGCTGAAGTACCCGCTCCATTGATAACGGTATAATTGTACCGTATGGTGGTTCCCAGTTTGACATACTTGTTGAGTTTATGATCCACACGGAGATTGGCGACAAAACGATTGAAGTCTGATCCAAGTTGAACCCCTTCTTCCTTATTGCCCGTCAGGCTCAGGTTGGCCGAAGTCTTTGCTGTTCCGCCAGTCAGGCTCAGGTTGTGGGTTTGCTGAAGGGCTGTTCTTCCGAAAGATTCGTCCTGCCAGTCTACAAAAGGAACACCCTTGTATAATTCAATGTCAGCATAATTGCCATACGTGCTTCTGAATGTATTCTCAGCCGAAGTATTGCCGCGGCTTCTTTCATACTGATACATCACGAAGTCGTAGGGCTTCATCACATCCAGCTTGTTGGCGAGTTTTCGCATACCAAAAAAACCACTGTAATCGACTGTCAGTTTTTGGGCCTTTCCGCCTTTGGTAGTAATGATCACAACACCATTGGCACCACGTGCTCCATAGATGGCCGTTGCCGAGGCATCCTTTAATACGTCGATCGATTGAATATCCTGTGGCGCAATTACGTTCAGGGCGTTTTCCACCTGCACACCATCCACTACATATAAAGGTGTGTTATCCTGAGTAATGGATCCGCCTCCCCGTACCCTAATCTGTACCTGGGCATTCGGAGTACCTTCTGCTGTAACTACCTGTACACCGGCAAGACGTCCGGCGAGTGCCTGGCCAGTAGAGTTAATCGGAATATCCTTCAATTGTTTTGAACCCACAGATGAAACCGAGGTAGTCAGGTCCCTCCGCTCCTGTTCACCGTAACCGATCACCACGACATCCTGGAGTTGAGTGACATCAGCTTCCATCTTGATATCAAAATTGGTTTGTCCGCCCACTGCAATTTCCTGGGACTTCATTCCGACGAATGAAATGAGGAGCGTGGCGTTATCCGATACCATCAGCGAAAATTTTCCGCTTACATCCGAAACGGTCCCGTTGTTGGTTCCTTTCTCCATAATAGTCACGCCTGGCAATACTTCATTGCCATCCCGTATGGTTCCCGTGACCGATTTGGACTGTCCAAAAAGGAATGTTGTGTTGAGCAGAATTCCCAACAGCATCATTCCCGATCCTTTCTTTACAATTCGTAAAATTCTATCCATAAGCGATTAATTAGGGTTGCAAGGCAATGTTTTTAATTCCGGGTTTTCTAGTGTTTTCAAGTTCCCTGTTGGTGTCCCGCAATCGAAGCAGTTCCTGTGAACTGTGCAATCGATTGCATATTAAATTGAATTTTCTAAAACACCAAAAGAATGTTCCATTATTTGATAAATGGAACAATTTTCTAATTCCTTCCTAAACTATATGGTCTGAAATACCCCATTTAAGGGCAATCGATTACGCATTGCCACAGAAAATCACTTGAAAAAATGAATGCATAGTTTGCTGCTAATTGAAAGGGCTAACTCAATCCCGCCCACCTGCGATAAGGCTATCGAGGTATACTTCCAGGTTGGAATATGATTTGCTCAGCGTAAATGAAAAGGCATCCTTCGGATCCTTCGGATTTAATTTATTCCTGGCCTCCCACTCATCTGCCATGCCATCCTTGTCGTCATCTACCGGAGTCGGAATAGAATGGAGGGTCGGCCACCCCCCCACTTCTGCCTGAGAATTGATAATTCCATTCCTCTTTGGACCAAAAGATGAATTTGCCTTTCTCACTTCTTCCACAATTCTCTTGTCGACACCGTCGCGACGCAAACTGGCCCCGGCCTCCATCAACACCTTTTTGTAAGCCTCTTCAGAAGATTGTGTCGCTATGGGTTCTGTTGGAAAAGGTATAGCCGCCAATGCTGAATCGAGGTTCGACACCTTCACCCCTTTCCAGTTATGACTAATCACTTCCGCATTCCCCTCGAGATAATTTTCATCCACAAAAAATTTTCCAAGCGGTGAGGAAGGATTCAACATCCACTCTTTTTTGGACTTCCCCGTTGCGGGTCCTGGCTTGTAATAATTTCCGACGACATTGTATCTGCCGCGCTCACCACCGTAGGTATTGTTATTCGACCAATTGTAAATCACATTGTTTCTAAAATCCACAAGCTCATCCGGTGTATTGGGTGTTGTGGATGAACCGCTGAATCGGGGGAGCCGGCTGGTGTGACTGGCCAGTAGATTGTGATGAAAGCTTGCCTTTCTGCCACCCCATATTCCGCCATAGCCGTGATCGCCTTTCTCATGTACGGAGGCATTCAGACTTTCAGAAATAATACACCACTGTAAAGTAAAATCATCATTGTTATAGAACGAAGCACATTCATCCACTGCCCAACTCATGGAGCAATGATCGATAATCACATTTCTTATCCTGTTACCGGATATCGCATCATCCTGCACTTTTCTTTCATCTCCGAGCCGAAATCGCAGGTAGCGTATAATAACATTACTGGCTGAAATTTTGACGGGGTAGTTTTTAATACATATTCCATCACCCGGAGCAGATTGCCCTGCAATGGTCAGGTTATCGTTCTTGATGTCCAATTTTGATTCCAGGGCAATCGTACCGGAAACTGCAAATACAATAGTGCGGGAACCTTTTTTGAGGATGGCTTCTCTTAGACTACCCGGGCCACTGTCATTCAGATTAGTCACTATAAATACAGTACCACCTCGCCCGCCGGTGGCAAACTTGCCATAGCCCTCAGCTCCGCGAAAAGCAAGCGGCAGAGATGTGCTTTGCAGTGGACTTTGTTGTGCCTGGCAGGCAGCCAGCATCAGGAGCAAACAAAAACAACCGGTAAACCTAAAAATCATCTTCTTACTTTTTCAATTCCATCGCAGCATATAAAAGCGCTGCAAGCCCCTTGTAATCATCAATTCTCCGCTCGCTGTTGATATAATAGTGGTAGTCGCCTTTGGAATTTTTTATGTTCAGTGAGCCC
>DAOMZK010000361.1:0-3558 GCA_035438035.1 Cyclobacteriaceae bacterium
TTGGCAGTTTTTAATTTACCGGCATTGCTGTCTGATAAAAGGCTTGCAAGATCGACTTCAATAATCTGAAGGCTTCCATCATCAGAAACCGGCTTGCGCATAAAACAAAGTTTCATGGACTTCCGGCCGATGTTGAGCATTCCTGTATATCCGCCTTCCGTTACTTGGACCATCTCCCCGGATTTCTCATGCACTGCGATTGCTTCCCCGGGCACCCGCTTTGACCGGAAGATTAGCCATTCGCCATCGGAGGTCCATTGATTGTGGGTCTGGTAAATTTTTGAATCACCCATCGGGGTGCTGGTGAGGAATACCAAATTGACACCAGTTACCGGATCTAATACTATTTTTCGTTCTGAAGGAAATCGCTTCCCGATCTGTGCCTGTGCGAAGCAAGCGGGCTGAGCCCACAGAATGCTGATCATTAATATCTGGACGCTCACCTTCATATCATGAAATCAATGAGTCAAAATGATTTTATTTTCCCACCGGAATGAACTCCACCGGTCCCAACAATCCTGAACTCTGCGGCTGCCAGGCAGATGCGTCAAATATCCCGTTCTTCCTGTTTTCGGGTTTTCGTGCCGCGAAATTTACATTATAGAATTTTTTCCAATACACATTATTGCGGTCCATATCGGCAATGCGATTCGCCATTAAATTCGTCACCCGAACTTCAAGTTGATTGTTCTCCTTGAGAATTGATGAATCAAAATAAAGCTGATAGGCAGGACCGATCAATGTGCCCAAAGACTTTTGATTGATAAAGACTTCAGCACTTTCATCAACTACCCCCAGATCGAGCAGCCAGCCTTTGGCATCACCGGCAGGCTTAACAAATGACACGGTGTAAGAAGCTGTGCCGGAAAATGCGGAATAATCCTTCATTCCGAAATTCGTCCAGGATGAAAGTGTATCCTTAACAACGGTTGGCGGAAGCTTCGGTCCACCGGACAAAAATTTTACTGTCCATTTACCCACCACATTCACAGGTTGACGCGATGCCGTATAATATCTGAAATTCCCCGCTTCAGGCTTGTTTTTGCGGGTTTCGGCAAACAGGGTTTGGCGTGCTGTGAGTTGGACATAAACTTCCCATTTCCCGGTTTTAACCTCCCTCACTCTGGCTGAACCCAAATCGCCATTCATGGGGTCATAAAGAACTATGAATGGAACATTGATATTAACCGGAAGCCATCCTTCAAAGGATTGATCGGTATCATTGGCCATAAAATAGATTCCCTGGCCACCATTCATTTTTTTACGAATGAATTGAATACCCTGGTCAACCATTGCCTCCCTCAAAACTGGTACGCGTTGAAGTTCATCAGAAATATTTTCACCCGAAAGAAATAGTCCTTTACCCACTTTAATTCCGGTTACACCACTTCCTTTAAGTCTTTTTAGAAGAGTTTCAAAATCTTTAGTGTCTTTATCAAGATTACCGAATCCTGAAACAGTGGTTGGCGCACCCTCAGCAAAGATGATGGTTGCCCCTGCTTCTGCGAGTGAAAATATTTTTTCAAAAGTCTTAAGCGGTATATACTGACAATGAGGAACAATAATCGTTTTATAAAGACTGTTTCCTTCAGTTTTAAGAGTGCCATTAAAAAACTCTGTTTTCTCAATTTGCTTGTCAGATATGTAATCAAAAGTGTACCCTTGACTTAGTAGTGTACTTGCCACTCTTTCGAAAGCCGTATTGGCAAATTGTTTTCCGATTCCATCGAAATGCTCAATCATCTCAGGCCCCGGGGCTGAGAAACGGTCGAAGACCGGATAGTACAACAGCACATCATTGTCGGCTACAGAATTCTGAAGAAAGGATTGACAACGGGCCACATAATTATTCAGCGTTCCAAAATCTTTCCAAAGTGGATTTCTCGGATTAAGATGGACTGCAGCATAAAACAACCATCCGGGCCAAGGTTCCCCTGGAGGCGAATAACACGTACCATGATAAAAGGTATGGTTGACTCCATTTAACATGAATCTATCCAATGCAACTTTTATGTCGCCCAGGTTGGACTGAAAATGTTCATTGAGCCAGGTGGCCGATTCTGATGAAACCAACTTCTTACCTGTAACATTACCGGCCGAAGCGGCCATCCTGATCCGCAAAGGTTCTGTCCCTTCTATTTCAGGTATATCTACTGTTGCATACAAGTCAAGAATATTCGACGGAGATCCATGCGCCTGGTTGCGGACTATCGCGGATTTTCCGTGAGCCCAGGTTTTCCATTGTTGTGTAAAATTTTTTAGCAACAACTCTGCAATGGTCTCGCGATAATCACATAGAATCCTTTTGTTTTTTTCTTCAATGTCTTTGCCAAACAATGCTGGCAAATGTTCCCGCAAATCATAACCTTTTAGTTTTTGAAATTCTTCAAACAATGTCGGAGTCCAGTTGGCTGTGCCACGGGCATCATCAACTTCGTAGGAATCATTGAAGAATGCACGGAGTGTTTCAATGTTCTTTCCCGCAAAGGCGCTGTCAAACCTATTTAGATAATGTTTGAGAGCAACTGCTGAAAAATGATCGATCGCATAGCCTTCACCCCCTGGCCCTGCGCGTTCCACCATTTTTCCATGCCAGCCTTCAAACACAGCATACAATTTCCAATTTCCAGCAGGTGCAGTCCAATCCAGTTTTCCTGAAGCGTTGATGCGATCGGTGAGATCGACAATTTCATTGGACGATCCATAAGCCATTAATACTTTCAGTTTCAATGGTTTTTCAAATTTGATCTGATCGATTGCAAGTCCTTGAAGATTCTTGTTGGCTGAGATGGGATCGACCAATTGTTTGATGTCTATCTTCTTTGGATCAAGCCTCGCTGTAGGTTGTGTCTCATTGCCGGATTGAAAAACCGGATTGCCAATAGCCCTCAACAGGGGCTGTTGAATAAATTCAATCTTTTCTGCAAGCGTGGTTCCACCCTTTACCTCAAAGATTTTAAAGTTCATGTCTTTACTTGCATCTTCATCGCTCACCCATGGTCCACCGAAAGGCCAACCTGTGCCAGTTGCCATATCGATGCCCATGTTCAACCTTTCTGCCTCTTTCAAAGTATGGATCAGCAATTCCATCCATTGGGGAGAAAGATAATCCACGAATTTATCCTCCGTGCCCACGACACCATATATAGGAGTGATTTCCAGTCCCCCAAGTCCAGCTTTCTGATAGGCTTCCATTTCTGCGGTGATGCCCTCTTTTGTTTGTGCGTTGCCATGCCACCACCAACGCGCCCAGGGTTTGGTTTCTCTGGCAATCTCTGGCCAACCGGGCTTTTCGTTGCTCTGGATTTGCGATTGGCAACTTTGAAATGCAGTGAAGCACAGAAAAAATATCAGACGAATCCAATACATCCCTGATGGTATTGTTTTGTTGAACATTACTTTGATAAAGATGTTTCGGAAAATTTTCACCACTCAATTATTAAGGCAAATGGAATAGACCGATAATTACCAAAGTTTAATATATTGAATCATCCGGAGCAAGCTATCCTGCACCTCCTTGTTTCACATTGGAAGAAGCATGACAGTACATGACGGATT
>DAOMZK010000362.1:0-3548 GCA_035438035.1 Cyclobacteriaceae bacterium
GGAAACAATTCCTTTACAATACTGCTGTGGTAGTCAGCTATTTTTTCAATTGCGCTGTGTGAATTTTTTCCTTCAATAAATTCAGAAAGCACTTCTTCAAGTGCATCGGTAGTTTTGCCCATCGCTGAAACAATGACAATGATCTTCTCGCTCTGCGGTTGCTTCAATATCCCTGCAACATTTCGAATGGTATGTGCGTTCCGGATCGATGCACCCCCGAATTTGAATACCTTCATAATCTGATAACCTGCATTAGAAAGACATGATATTTACATTCTTTTTAATTGTTCTCAATCGTTTGCAATGTAAATTGGTACAATAATACGTAGCGAATTAATCAATTTATGGAACAGTCCCGCATTGCACACTCCATCGGTATTGCCCTGGATCGCTTCATTAAAAATAACCAGGAACAATTTCAATATGCAAGCGGGGAGCTTTCCCAATTGCTGCGCGATATTGCCCTGGCCTCGAAAGTGGTGAACCGCGAAGTGAACAAAGCCGGCCTCATTGACATCATGGGAGCACTGGGCTCTCAAAATCTTACCGGTGATCAACAGCAGAAACTTGATGTGCTGGCCGACATACGATTTACGCGCGCCCTCACCAAGGGAGGCGAGGCATGTGCTTTGATTTCAGAGGAAGCGGAAACTTATCTGGATTTAAACAATGACGGGAAGTATGTGATCGCCATAGACCCTCTTGATGGCTCCTCGAACATCGATACGAACGTGTCAATAGGAACAATTTTTTCGATCTATCGAAGGAAATCCCCTGTCGGGAAACCCATTAATGAAGAAGATATTCTACAAAAAGGATCTGAACAGGTGGCGGCAGGGTACATTTTATACGGATCATCAACAATGTTGGTGTATACAACCGGGCATGGCGTCAATGGATTTACGTATGAACCGACGCTGGGAGAATATTTCCTTTCTCACCAGGATCTAGCCATGCCGGAAGACGGAAAAATATTTTCCGTTAACGAAGGCCCTGCGCTTTCCTTCCCACAATCGGTAAAGGATTACCTGCTGTATTGCAAGCAAATGAAATATACGGCACGTTATATCGGTTCACTCGTTGCTGACTTCCATCGCAACATGTTAAAGGGAGGCATTTACATTTATCCGGCCAACGATAAGGACACTAAAGGGAAGTTGCGTTTGGTGTATGAGTGCAATGCCCTGGCTTTTATCGCGGAACAGGCGGGTGGCAAGGCAACCGATGGTAAAATGCGCATCCTGGATATTCAGCCGAAGGCACTTCACCAGCGCACCCCATTTTATGTGGGCTCGAAGAAAATGGTTGAAAAAGCGGAGAGTTATTAACTATTGAGGCGGTTGACTTTCTTCAACCTTTTCTGAATCCTTTTTTTCCTCCTGTAATATTTCCGGCGCGAAGGAATGGATGATTCCGTACCACTTTACAAGTTTCTTAATATCAGAAACGTACACACGATCTTCATCATATTCCGGCAAGATGGCCTTCATGAAGGATTTCAATTCATCGGCATCGGAGTTGGCGTCTACACCGGGATCGGCGCCGAAATCTGAATATATTTTTTTAAGGATTTCCCCAAGGGGCTGTGATCCATCTTTGGTGCGGGTATACATCGATATTTCCTCCAGAAGGGAAATCCTGTTGCTGCCGCCAGCTACGAGCCTGGTTTTGGCATCATCCAAAGACTCCAGGAGAACCCCTGCCTTCCCGGGCTTTAACACCTTGTACAACCCGCCCTTTCCTGATACACTTGCCAGATCTTTGAGTTCCATGCCTGAATTATTTTATTATCGCTGATTAAGGCTGCAAATATTGTTCAAATTCATGAGGTATGAAATCAGGAATAGAAATCTTTCAGCAGGTGCTGAATGTAGGTCAATATTTCCTTCATCCCGGTTTTCTTTTCTGATGAAGTAAAGAATACAGGTGGCATTTCTTCCCAGGTTCCGGAGAGCGCGGATTCCCAAAGGCTCTGGGTTTTCATCAATTCATTTTTGGAAATCTTATCAATCTTAGTGAATACAAGCGCGAAGGGCAATCCGGATTCGCCCATCCAATGAATAAAATCAATGTCAATAGCCTGCGGTGCATGCCGGGGATCCAGTAAAACGAATGTGGTAACCAACTTCGACCCCTTTTTCAGATAGGTTTCAATCATTGGGCCAAAGGAACGATGCTTGCTGCGCGTTGTCGTGGCAAAGCCATAGCCGGGCAGATCAACCAGATACCATTCTTTATTGATGAAAAAGTGGTTGATGGTTTGTGTTTTACCCGGTTTGGATGATGTCAGCGCAAGGTTTTTCCGGCTTACCAATGCATTAATTAATGAAGATTTACCCACATTGGACCGGCCGATAAAAGCAAATTCAGGCTTCGCCGGCGTGGGGCCTTTTGAAGGATCAGTATTACTTACGCTAAAATCGGCTGAATGAATGATCATAAATTGGGGTCAAAAATACCAATAAGAATGAGGAAATTTGATTTGTGAATACAGTTCCCGCAGATCTTGCAGATTATCGCTGGCAATAGCCCTGTAACTGATTTGCGGTATCTGCGGATTGGATCTGCTTTAATCTGCGGGAACTGTATTTTGCATTTTCGTTTTTGATCTCATGCAAATCAAGGTGAAAAGCATTTCGGTATTATGTATTGGATTTTGGATTGCCACGGCTTTGCCGACTTGGTCACAAACCAGTGACACCACATTCCATTCGCAACAAGATTATCGAAGAGGCCAGGGCTTACAACGCCAATTGAAGTTTGATTCGGCTATCATTTTTTATACCCGTTTCCGGGAAAGTCAAAAAACAATTCAGGACAAAAAGGTGATAAGGGAAATTGAAAAGCGATTGAGGGAATGCCGGTCAGGAATTCAATTAGTGGCCAGCCCGCACAATTTTATTATCCGTAACCTGGGACCTGACGTCAATTCAGCTTCGGAGGATTATGCGCCCATAACCAATGCTGAAGAGAATATCCTGGTCTTTACTTCCCGGAGGCCGGAGAACAACCTAAACCCAGACAAGACCCCGGATGGGAAATATTTTGAGGATATCTATTTTACGAGAAAGGGAAACTCTTCCTGGTCTACTGCTCAGAATATCGGATCGCCCGTGAATACAAAGTACCACGACTCTAACCTGGCGTTGTCTGCCAATGGCAAGCAGCTGTTCCTTTACACCGACCAGAATGAAGGGGATATATTGGTCAGCCGTATGATCAATGGAAAATGGAGCACACCGGAAAGACTGCCGTGGCCAGTCAATACACAGTATCACGAATCTTCGGTCTCCGTAACTGCCGATGGAAAAAAATTGTTTGTCGCCAGTGAACGTCCCGGTGGAAGAGGGGGATCAGATATTTATGTTTTTGAAAAAAAATCCACGGGCCATCCAGCCCTAATGCGGCGAGGAGTTCCGGCTTGCTGACGGTGGTCTCTGAGTCACTTGAGGGGCGGCGCGCGATCGACATGCCCGACTGCATGCCGCGAAACATTTACGATCCGGTTTATAGCGCGTGCAGATCGTCGCAACTCTATGATTTTACAT
>DAOMZK010000363.1:0-3525 GCA_035438035.1 Cyclobacteriaceae bacterium
CAAAACAGTTTCAACGAAGCATAATCTGATATCTGAAATCTGAAATAATAAAAAGGCCGCCCGATTAAAAATCCGGCGGCCTCTTTATTTGTTGCGTGTAATCAGTTTACTCGCTTTTCCAGTTCATCAATTTTCGCCTGTGCCTGGTTATTGCCCAGCGACTGTGCTTTCTTATAAAGTTCCAAAGCTTCTTTTAGTGTATCTTTCTTTTTCCGGGGAGCGAGCTTGGTGCGATTGGCAGCTTCTTCTACTGCCTGAGCACGTGCAAAATAGGAATCCGCTTCGCTCATCTTGCTCTGAATCATCAGTTCCTGAATTTTAGCTTCAATCAAAGCCAGTTCCTGGGTCTTCGCTTCGATCTGCGATTGCTTGTCATTCAGTTCAGCCTCCTGCATATCGATCGTGATCTTCATGTTTTCATTTTGATTGCCGAGCTCATCTACTTTTTGCTGAAGCAAAACAATCTGTCCGTTTTTTTGTTCGAGGTCGGCCTTCAATTTTTTAATCTGAGAAGCAAATGCATTGGCGTTGGCCTTTGATTTTTTCAATGACTTCTCGAGATCACTGATTTTTGCCTGAGTGTCCTTCACATAGTTATTCAGGTCCTTCATCCTGGAAGAGTAGTCGGAATAGGTAGTACCTTCGACCATATTCATTCTCAACAATTGACGGCTGGCGTCAATGGAATCCATCATGGTACCGACTTCCTGGAGTGTCTGCGCCATTTGCTGACTGGTCTGCAGTTCCATCTGAAGCGAATCCAACTGGGATTTCAGCTTAGCATTTTCAGATGATCCGCAACCGGTGAAAAGAGCGCCAAAGGACACTATTATCAATAATTTCTTCATAAAGTTTTGTTTTTGGTGGTGCAAAAGTACGTTGTTTCGGTATGCTTTAAACCGCCCCTAAATAATTTTTCGGTGATACGCCAAATTATGCGGTAATGGCGTAAATTCGCCCCGGTTTTAAGGATTCACCTACTTTTAATGCCCGAATCAGCTACCACGCAACCGCGTTTTTTACCCCTGGGCGAGCCTCCAATTTCCAACCCAACAGGCAGAATCAAACTGCAAAGAACATCTTTGCGACAGGTTACTTTAGCCATTGAAGAGCAAACCTATACCCCCCTCCTTCAGCCACTGTAAGTATGGACGGCGCAAAAGACTTAAATAAATATCAGCTCACAGCAGGCGGCGTACTGGTCTCCCTTGGGATAATCTATGGTGACATCGGCACCTCTCCGCTTTATGTTTTTAGATCCATTGTTCACGGTCTGATTATTTCAGAAGACCTTGTTCTGGGTGGCGCCTCCTGTGTCTTCTGGACACTCACATTAATCACTACCATCAAATACATCTACCTCGCACTCAATGCTGACAATAAGGGTGAGGGAGGAATTTTTGCACTGTATGCGCTGGTCAGGAGATACAAGGCGTCGTGGGTTATCTTTCCTGCCATAATAGGTTGTGCCGCCATCATCGCTGACGGCTTTATCACACCGTCATTTTCTATCTCGGCCGCAGTTGAAGGTCTTACCATAGGTTATCCGGAAATCCCGACGGTGCCCATTGTCATCACGATTCTTGTATTGATTTTTTTCTTTCAACAGTTTGGAACCAACGTCGTCGGAAAAACTTTTGGACCGATGATGATGGTCTGGTTCCTCTTCATCGGCTATTTCGGAGCCGTCCAGCTTATACAAAGCCCAAGCGTACTCAAGGCCATCAATCCAATGTACGCCTGGAACCTGCTCACACAATATCCAGGAGGATTCTGGATTCTCGGTGCTGTCTTTTTGTGCACCACCGGAGCAGAAGCACTTTACTCCGACCTGGGACATTGTGGCAAGAGCAACATTCGTGTGGGCTGGATTTTTGTGGCATCATGTCTGCTTTTAAATTATTTTGGACAAGCCGCATGGCTGTTGACCCAACAGGGGACTTCCATCGGTGAGAAGATTCCATTCTTTGCCATCATTCCCGAACAGATTCTCATCTTTAGTATTATCATAGCCACAGCTGCAGCTATCATCGCCAGCCAGGCCTTGATCTCCGGAACCTTCACGCTCGTGAATGAAGCCATGAAACTCAAACTTTGGCCCAGCACCAAAGTGCGATATCCCAGCCAGATGAAAGGTCAGATTTATCTTCCGGCAATCAATTGGGTGCTGTTGGCCGGCACCATTGCCGTAGTGCTTTACTTTAAAAAGTCCGTCAACATGGAAGGAGCATACGGTCTTGCCATCACATTCGACATGTTGATGACCACGACTTTGCTGGTGTACTATTTTACCATGGTGAAGAAGTCAACGTTGAGATCTTCGGCTCTCGCGATCGTCTTCTTCACACTGGAAGGCATGTTCCTTGTATCCAATCTTGATAAATTCAGACATGGCGGCTGGTTCACCTTCGCTATTGCTTTCGTTTTCTTTATCATGATGTTTGTCCTGTTAAAGGCACGTTACCTCCGCGACCGGCATACTGAGTTTGTGGATCTAAAACATTATGTTCCACTCATACAGGATTTGCAGGCCGATAATACCATTCCGAAGGAAGCCACCAATCTCGTCTTTATGGCTGTCGCTGACAGCAAGCGTTACATTGACTCGAACATCATCTATTCAATTTTCAAGAAGCGACCGAAAAGGGCTGATGTGTATTGGTTCCTTCACGTGGATACAGTGGACAGTCCATACACTTCAAAGTATTCTGTCGACAGCGTTATACCCCGTAAGTGTTTCTTCGTGAGGATAAAATTGGGTTTCAAGGCTGACCATCGGGTGAACCTGCTCTTCGCCAAAATTCTGCATGACATGGCTGAAGCCGGTGAAATTGATTTGATCAGCCACTACGATTCCCTGCAGCGTCACAGCATGCCTTCCGATTTCAAATTCATCATACTTCACTCCCTGGCTTCTGTAGACAGTGAGATTTCTTCTTTTGACAATCTGATCATTCAGGGATATCGCTTCATCAAGCGACACAGCCTTTCCACAGAAGAAATGTATGGCCTTGAACTGGCCAACGTGGAAGTGGAAACCGTACCCATCATGGTGGGTCCCGTAGCCAAGGTTAGGATCAAGCGCGAAAAAGAAGATTCAGAACGGGAAAAAGAGCTCCGCTATCACGGGCACATCTCCTGACCGGATTCGGACGACTCCGTTCACATTCGATCTTTCTGAATTATCCCAATCTGGTAAAAAGCCCCTTTTCATGCAGAATATCTATCTTCCACAACTGGCATAGAATTAGGCCTGGTGGCAATTCACAATGAAATGTCCATGCTTCATAACTACCTGAAAATCGCCTTGCGCAGCCTCATGCGCAACAAGATTTATTCAACCATCAATATTCTCGGACTGGCTCTTGGTGTTGCCTGTTGCTTGCTGCTGGTATTGTATATCCAGGATGAATTTAGCTATGATCGTTATCATAACAGGCTGAATGACCTTTACCGCATCACCACTGACCTGACTACGGCCAGGGGCACAGAAAAAATGAGGACGACCTCTCCCCCCATTGCCAT
>DAOMZK010000364.1:0-3520 GCA_035438035.1 Cyclobacteriaceae bacterium
TGTTCAACCATGGATCGGGCTTTGGTCAATACGATCATCGCAATCGTTGACGGCAACCTTGAACTGGCGTTTGAACACAGAATCACTGGCATCGGCAATTTATGTCCTGATCCTGGGTGACGGTAAAGATGCTATCCGTCAGAAAATAATTGTCGCGCACTGATTTTCTTTATATTTATTCATCATGAAAACAAGAAGGTCTTTTCTGCAGCACAGCCTGTCTGCGGCTGTCGCAATCGCGGTCGCGGACTTCCTTCCGGTATTTGGATTGGAGACGCCGGCAGATGAGCCTTTTACATTCGATTTTCATTGTCACCCTGGACTTTTTTTCGCCAAAGGCTCAGCAAAATACCTGGGTGATGAGGCGGTAAAAAAGACAATTACAGAGATGGGTACAGGGCACCTCAAAGCGGCCTTTTTCAGCCTGGTAGGAGATGCTCCCCTGATTGAAATTGGTCCTGATGGAGTTCGTCCGGTGAGAAGATATGAAAGCGGCGAGGGTCGAAAGGAATATACCCGGCAGATGGCTTTGCTGAAGGAAGTCCTGAGGAGCCATTCGATTCCCATGGCACTCAAGGCTACAGATCTGAACAAATCTGAATTCAAAAAATCAACTGCGGCTTTCATTAGTCTGGAAGGTGGCGACGTAATGGTTGGAGACTACGGATTGATTGAAACGATGTACACGGACGGCGTCAGATCCATTCAGCTTGTTCACTATACACCCACAGCGTTGGGAGATTTGCAGACCGCTAAACCACAGTTTAATGGCTTGTCCGCGGCGGGAAAAATGATCGTGAAAGAAATGAACAAATTGGGTATGGTGGTGGATGTAGCCCATGCTTCTTTCGATACTGTGAAAGATGTGGTGAATATTACCCAGTCACCCATCATCCTTTCTCACAGCATTTTGAAAATGAATGAAGAGAGACCCATTTCGGCAAGGGCAATTACCGTCGAGCATGCCAGGCTGGTGGCTTCAACTGGTGGAGTAATTGGAGCCTGGCCATCCGGGTTCAACAAAAGTTTTGACGAGTTTGTAGACAATACTTTTAGGCTGGTGGACGTGGTGGGAATTGACCATGTAGGTCTGGGCACGGATATGGATGGAAACTATAAGCCAGTATTCGGGTCTTACCTTCAGTTGACTTCCTGGGGAGACGGATTGAAGGCAAAGGGACTTAAGCAGGAGGAAGTGAACAAGATTTTGGGAGGAAATGCCAGAAGAGTGTTGAATGAAGTGTTGAAGTGAGAATAGTATTCGATAAAGTCACAAGCCTGAAACATCCTCGTCAATTGAAGCGACCGCAGGCCTGCTTCATTGGCAGCCCCGGCAGGAATCGAACCTGCATCTTCAGAATCGCCCCGACACACATTAAGTTTCAAATAAGTAGTCCCGGTAGGAATCGAACCTACATCTTGAGAATCGGAATCTCAAATTCTATCCATTGAAATACGGGACCATCTCGTTCACCTTTTTATGGATCCAATCACCAGTTGTCGGGGTGAAATGCTATCCATTGTAATACGGGGCCAGAAACAGCTTTATCAGCTTCAGAAAGGGCAAAAGTAGGATAATCCAAAAAGGTAAAAAAATTTAGTTTCAGATTCCACACGGAACTCTGCCAAGACCCTAACTCCCCAATTATGCTTAATGATATTTCAATTGCCTGACAGGTCATCATCGGGATGCTTATCAAAAGGGCCAACTTACCTTTGCGTTAATCGACCAGCTTAAACGATAATATATTAGGGGCATCGCCTTCACCGCCCTGGCCCTCATTGCAAATAGGTCCCTTTTTTGTTCCCATGGTTATCTCAAACTTCTTGCCGATGTATTTGGGATTGCCCCGCTCACCGTTGGCGTCTTCGATCGACAAATCCATCCAAAGTTTTTTTCCGGCTTCGTCGAGCTCGTCCGTCATCGCATCTCCGAAATCACCACAATCAAAAAGAAGATGACCGCAATCGCCTATACTATAGTCCTGAAAGACGCACACTGATGTTGCAGGTTCATGGTCTACTTCACCCAAATTTTCGCCCCCTTCAGCATTGTAGGCATTTCCCATACCAGCCTGTCGATTGTGAATCTCCTGTAAGAAATCGGTTAGTATTTTGTAGACCTCGTCTGCATTCCCCTCTGCAATGCGACGTACCCAGAAAGAATGAAGCCAGTCGCCTTTGGTGGTGTATTGATTGTACTGATCATAAGTCGCACGGTGAATAATGGGCGCGTAAAGGGTGCGTTGATCGGCTACCTCATATCCTTCGGATTTGGTTTTTTTGTCCCTCTCGGCAACCTGTTGCGAAATTTTGGCGCACAGTGCTTTATAGTTTTTGAGACTGAAAATATAATCATGGACCGTGATGAGCTTGTCAATTTCCTCATCCACTCCAAATCCGATTGCATTGGGAAGAATGATCCCCTTATAAGTTTCATACAGTTTCCGAAGGTTTTCCGGGCTCCGGTCAATTCGGTAAAGTAAAAGTCCTCTCCATTGTAAATCCCATGAATTTACCCCGGGTCCCATCCTCGGACCGTAGTTCACATAGGAGGGCAGGTTGGCAATGTATTTGTTATACCAGTTTAACCGGAGATCATTTTCGTCATCTACTGTTAGCAAAATACTGTCGACATAGTCTTCTACAAAACTTGCATCCCGGGGTTTCATCATCGCCACAGTATGGGATGATTTGTCCACGGCAATTCCAAATTTTTCCGCGACATCCTTTACATCATCGTCGGGAAGTTCGGAAAGGTTGACTTTGAATACAGCAATTTGACTGCTCAGCGGAGTGCCCGCCTGGCTGTGATCCAGGAGTAACGCATTGTATTGGGATACACTATCAAGAATAACCTTGCTGAGTTTGTCCAGTCTGCCGCCGAATTTTACATCCTTCGCGTCATACCCCAACGCTTCACTCCTGATCCATCCATTATCAAACTCGCTGTTTTGCAGGCTGAAGAAAATGTGGGTGTATTCTCCGGCGACGGTATCCACTGCGACAACTGTGGACGGCAGTAGTTCAACAAATGCAGCCCCTTCATTCACATTTTTCATCACACCACTGGGAGAGCCAATCACAACAGCTGCCTTTGCATTCATCACTATGGCCCATGCCGGAGCCCAGCCTTCACGACCATTGAAACGGATTTTCGTCATACTGGAATCGGGAGTCTTTTCCTCCAGGACTTCAACGGCACTTCCTTTCAGTATCTCGGCAACGACGGGACCGCCAAGGGTTTTTAATACCGGTTGTTTCGAAATAGCAATGCCCGGGGTGCCTGGCTTGTTACACGAAACAACGACACCTGTGGCGAGAATAAGAGCAAGAATTGAATGACGGTGATTCATAATGAAAAATCAATTTGGATTAAATTTAGTAAAGAAATGGTGAATGAGAGAGGGGAATGTGAAGATGTGAAGATAGTAAGATGAGAAAAATGGGAAGGTCGGAAGATGAGAAACCGGCCGGACATATCATATGTTCCGGCAATTCATTGAATTAAGATGCGATC
>DAOMZK010000365.1:0-3519 GCA_035438035.1 Cyclobacteriaceae bacterium
GCTGGATTATGTTCAATTTTTTTTAAACAATGGGTCGATGGTCATCCAGGCAATGCAGGGAAAGAAGACCATGGGAATGGTTAGTCCGGGGAACAATTCAGGAAAAGGTGTGGATAGTGGTAAGGTGATGGCCAGCGGTATTACGATGCAGGCAAATGAACCGATACTGTATAAAAAATAAAAAATGATGTGCCCTTTTGATTTGAAAAAACGAACCAGCATGGCATACAACAGCCCGGCGAATAGTGATACCAGGATGTTCACACCGGTGATACTCCACACATTGACCATTACGGAATAGTCAATCTGCGTGGCAAAGAAATAAATCTGGTTGTAAATATTGGCCGCAACAGCAGCCAATATTCCTGCAACCAGAGATTGAATAAAAATAGGTCTATTCAAAGGTTACTTCGTGACCGGCACGTTGAGCATAACCTTCATTGTGGGAGACATTTTGGGATGTTTGCCATCGTCCAGGTTGAAGTCAAGTCGATTGACATCAAATGAACTGGTAAAGGTGTTGTTAGTGAATGTGAAGGGCATAGTAAAATCCTTCTTCACGCCATGCATTTCAAGAGTTCCTTTGGCTTCATATCCGTCAGCGGTCTTGCTGATAGCTGATGATATAAAATTGATGGTAGGAAATTTCTCTGCATCAAACCAGTTGGCACCCTTGGCGTGGGTGTTTTTCATTCCATTGCCTGTATTGATACTGGCCACATCGATCGAGACATCAAACTTGGCAGAAGCCAGATTTTTCTCATCAAATACGATGGTGCCTTTCAGCCCGGTGAATTCCCCGGAGGGGTCTCCCGCTTCAAATTTTACAGAATACCCTTCTCCAATTTTCCAGCTTTGCGCCTTGACAAAGGCGGGGGAAGCTGCCAGTATGAATGCCAGTACGACGAACAAGAATTGTCTTTTCATGGTTTTTAAATGTTTTTGTTTACCCTAAGTTAGCAATTGTCGGGCCAATTGACCCAATAGTTACTTGAACGGATAAAAGGCCCTTTCAAGTGAAATTCGAAAACAGTCCGGGCAGATTAATCATTGCTATTCTCCGTCAAATTTTTACTTTGAACCAATGAAAAGAACATGGATTATTTTACTATTCATCAATACCGTTGTTTGCGGACAAATAACCCTTGACCATGCCAGGGACAGTGCAGTAAAGAGATACCACATAAGTTCATACAGCTACCATGAGTCATTTATTGGTCGCACGGGTTATGGTGCTCCGTTAATTCTCACCCGTGATGGTGGAGCCACGGCCTTTGGTGACAGCGACGAAGGTACGATGATGGTCAGACTGGGCAAGTCAGGCAGGCAATTGTGGAGGGTTAGGATAGCAGCAAAAGGCGATGAGATGGAGCCTCAGAGCGTTGTAGAAGACAAGTCTGGAAATTTCTACGCATTCATTCTGGTGTACGACAATACCCGATACCGGGGCGGTTGTGAACGTGTGATTTTTTTAGATGAGTCCGGGGTCATCAAGTGGGACAAGTATATCGGTTCATGCAACGTGGTGAATAATCCGACTGTGGCCTACATCCGTTCATTGGACGACGGCAGGATCGCTTTGCGTGGCCAGGTTGTTACGGATCACCCCGTTCCGGGTAAAGATCCCGTTTACCATTTCTGGGAGGGTTGGCTCAACAACAAAGGAGTGTTAACACAAAAGGCCGGAGATGTTATCGACTGGTCAAAACCCGACTGGAAAAAGAGGTTTAGTCCGGAGTAGGTCTCATCCTGCCGGGAGAGCGAGATTCCAGGGTCCTGAAATATTTGTAAGGACCGGCATCAATTGTTATCCTGAAATGATAAATCTTCGTATTAAGCATGTCACATTAAACCATTACCATGTTTCTTAACTACTTGCGCATTACGCTCCGGACTTTTTTCAAAAATAGAACTGCATTCATTATTAATTTATTCGGAATGGGCATAGCCTTGGGCTGTTGCATAACTGCCTATGTAAATTATGAGTATAGTTCGGGATTTGACAGTCAGCAAAATAATGCAGCCGACCTTTATCGTGTTGGATTCTGGCAGCAAACTGAAAAGGGAAAAACTCCGTATGGCGTATGTCCTATGCCTGTGGGCAACCTGCTCCGTGAAAATCTGAGAGAGGGTGATGCCGTTATTCAATACATCCGAAAAGGCGCTCAATTCAGGATCGGAAGTGAAATGTTTACGCGTGATTTTGTATATGCCGACCCCGGTTTCACAGACCTGTTTTTCATCGAATTACTTTCCGGCTCGCTCAAACTGGATGACAAAAGCAAGGTATTGATCAGTGACGATCTGGCTTTTGCATATTTCGGTAGAAAAGATGTGGTCGGAAGTCCTTTGACTCAGATAATTTCCGGACAGCCTAAAGAGTTTTTTATTACCGGTGTTTACAAAGCGTTTCCTGCGAATTCCAGTTTCCGGTTTGATCTGCTTACGCAATTTGACAACTATTTTACCGATCCCTCTCAACAGTCAGTTGTGGAGAATGACTGGTCGCGGTGGACTACAACCTTTCTATATTTAAAGGACAAATCCCTTACCCGTTTACTCGAAAATCAACTTCAAACCTACGTAGTAAGGCAAAATGAAGCGAGACCCGATTTAAAAGCGCAGTCATTTTATATTGAACCGTTCATTGGCATGGCCAATCGAGCGTTAAAAGAAAGAAACCAGGGGCACTGGCTGAGCATGCCCATGCCTCCGGCTGCTGTGATTGCACCATTCGCAATTGCAGGCTTCCTGTTGATTGTAGCCTGCTTTAATTTCATGAACAATGCCATTGCCGTTGCGGGGAATCGTCTGAAAGAAATTGGCATTCGTAAAGTAATTGGTGGAAGGAGACAAGAGCTCATTATTCAATTCCTTTCAGAGACAATGGTGTTTTGCATTTTGGCAATGGGGTTAGGTCTCATCCTTGCCGAATATTTTGTGGATGGTTGGAACGGCATGTGGGCCGGAATTGAAATTGTCATTCGATATAAGGACAACGTAGGATTTTTTGTAGCCATCGCTGTGCTGATGGCAGTCACTGCGGTTGTGGCCGGCGGTTACCCGGCATTTTATATTACTTCATGCCGACCGATAGAAATCCTTCGCGGAATGACCCGCTTTGGCAGCACCAATCTTCTTATGAAAACCCTGCTGGTGGTACAATTCAGCATATCACTTGCGGCAGTCATCTTTGCGTTGGCATTTTATAACAATTCACGCTATCAGAAAGAGTTTGATCTCGGATATTCCTGGCGATCGGTCATTCAGGTGCCGCTCGACAATCCAAGCCAATATGAATTGCTTAAAAATGCTCTGGCCTCAAACGCAGAAATTCATTCTATCGGTGGCAGCCAACATCACATCTACACCAGTTCCTATAAATCATCCGCAAGAACGGAGGCTCACCTGGAAAAGGAAATCGATATGATTAACATTGGTGAGGATTATTTTAAAACCGTCAATGTTCGATTGATTACGGGTCGTGAATTTGAAAAAGATAAATCCTCTGATTGGGAA
>DAOMZK010000366.1:0-3507 GCA_035438035.1 Cyclobacteriaceae bacterium
GACAACCTCCTATGAAATATCTTGCCGGATGGCGTCTCGCCATTCCGGCACCCCTGGAAATTAAGATACTTCACTGTCTATGGAAAAGTGATAAGCTCCCAGGATGTTATATCTGCCTTAATTTTTAATACTTTCGGAAAGGCTAATTCATTTATACCTATGAAATCTCTTTTGACCATCCTTTTCATCCTTGTTCTAAACACAATCTCTTATTCACAACAGAAGGGATTCTATCGTACACCGGCCATCCATGATAACTGGATTGCCTTTACGGCTGAAGGTGATTTGTGGAAATACAACCTTTCCACCAGTCAGTCGATGCGGCTTACCTCGCACCAGGGATTGGAATTTGAGCCGATGTTCAGCCCAGACGGCAAGTGGATTGTCTTTACCGGTGAGTATGACGGTGCTCCCGAACTGTATGTTTTATCTGCCGAGGGAGGCATTCCGAAACGCATCACATACGAAAACTGGCGGGGCATAAAGGCGGTGCAATGGCTCGCCGACGGCAGAATTCTTTATACGACAAGAAGTCAGAGTGCACTTGATGATAATCAGCTTGTAAAAATCAATCCACAAAACCTGGACACTGAAATGGTGCCGTTAAGCCAGGCCGCAGACGGTGATATCGATGCGAATGGAACGCTCTTCTTTACCCGTCTCGCTTTTCAGGGAAGTCATACCAAGCGCTACCAGGGTGGAACAGCACAAAACATCTGGAGCTTTTCTGGTAAAGGACCTTCGACCTGCCTTACCTGTGATTTCAAGGGGACAAGCCGGGAAGTATTCCTGTATAAAGATCGAATTTATTTTGCTTCAGATCGTGATGGCACAATGAACATCTGGTCTATGAATAAGGAGGGGAAAGATATTAAACAGCATACCGCTTCGAGCGGCTGGGATTTGTTGTCACCATCGGGCCACCGCTCCAAAATGGTCTATCAAAAAGGCGCTGATCTCGCCGTATTGGATCTCGAAACTAACCAGGAACAAATTCTCGATATCCGGATTCAATCAGACTTTGATCAGAGAAGACCACGATGGATCAAGGATCCCGAAGAGAAAATTTCTTACTGGGATATTTCGCCGGGCGGAAAGTTCGTCGCTCTCATTGCAAGGGGTAGGGTGTTTGTGAGTCCGGCCAATGGCAGCCGATGGGTGGAAGTGACACGTAAAAGCGGAATACGGTACAATGCCGTTGCTTTCCTGGATGAAAATAATCTGGCCTACCTGTCAGATGAAAGTGGTGAAGTGGAAATCTGGAAAGTCGCCGCCAATGGAAGCGGAACACCGCAACAGCTCACACGCAATTCGAAGGTGCTGATCACGGAGATATCTGCTTCACCTGATGGAAAGTTTATTGCTTATACGGATAAAGACTATACACTCAATGTATTGACGATCGCCACGGGCGTGGTAAAACGGGTTGAACAAAATGAATATACTGCCATTAACTCACTGGCCTGGTCTAAGGATTCAAAGTATTTTACCTATGCCTCGGATGAAGCCAATGCCGCGACTGTAATCAAAGTGTATGATCCCGTATCAGGCGTTAATCAAAAAGTTACCACCGAAAGACTCACCAGCTACGAAGGACAATTTTCATTCGACCGCAAATGGTTTTACTTTATTTCGGACAGGGAATTCAAAAGCAAAGTGGGATCACCCTGGGGACCGCGCCAGCCGGAACCTTACTACGACAAGACTTCCAAACTGTATGCTTTGGCGTTGGATCCACAAGCAACTTTTCCATTCGCGCAAAGCGATGGTTGGGTAGAAAAGAAAAAAGAAGAGGATAAGGAGGAGGTCAAAGAAGCCAAATCAACAAAAAAGAAAGAGGAAGCCAAACCAGCATCGGTGACGCCTATTGATTGGAAGACAGCAACCAGGGGACTGTACGAATTGCCCCTGACTGGGAGAAACATTTTAAGAATCAGAATCGCTGAAAATTATTTGTACTGGACAGAGATCGAAGGTCAGAATTATTCAGAAAGGAAGCTGTATTCGCTGAAATTGGAATACAACAAAAAGACCGAGCCCACTTTGGTCGCGGAAGATATCAGGGGATTTGATTTATCATCCGACAGGACCAAACTCGTCGTTAAGAAAGGCAATACCCTGTATCTCTCAGAGCCTAATGGTGAGAAGTTGGATCTTGAAAAAACAAAACTGGATCTTTCAGGCTGGTCATTTCAATTGAACCCGGTTGAAGACTGGAAACAAATGTTTGTCGATGCCTGGCGCCTCGAACGCGATTATTTCTACGATAAAAATCTTCATGGGGTGGACTGGCCTGCTGTGCGCAAACGCTATGAACCTCTTGTGGAAAGAGTGACGGACCGCTATGAACTGGATCAGCTCATCTCGCAGATGGTGGCCGAACTTTCCGCCTTACACACTTTTGTATATGGCGGTGACAAGAGAAAATCGCCTGATAATATTTTGATTGGCTCACTTGGAGCGCGGCTCACAAAGGATCCTGCTGGTAAAGGATACCGGATTACTCACATTTACCTGAATGATCGCGACTATCCTGCAG
Source organism: Cyclobacteriaceae bacterium (assembly GCA_035438035.1). Taxonomy (GTDB): domain Bacteria; phylum Bacteroidota; class Bacteroidia; order Cytophagales; family Cyclobacteriaceae; genus ELB16-189. The sequence goes on from DAOMZK010000366.1 coordinate 2,540, forward strand.
GCTTATCACCGTTGCATGCACCCAATCTGAAGATTAAGGAGGGGGATGTCATTACCAAAATCAATGATGCACCTGCCTCAGAACCTGACCATATGAATCACCTGTTACTCGGCAAGGTAGGAGTGTGGGTTAAGCTAACTCTGCAAAACAGCAAAGGAGAGACGTATGATCAATTGGTGAAGCCGATTTCACAAGATGAGGAAGTCAGCCTGAGATGTGCGGAGTGGGAATATACACGACGCCTGGAGGTAGAGCAAAAGTCATCTTCAAAGTTCGGCTACATTCACCTTCGCGCAATGTCGACCGATGACATGGATGATTTTGTAGAGCAGTATTACCCCATCTTTAACCGTGATGGCCTGATTCTGGATGTGCGTCACAACGGTGGCGGCAATATTGATAGTTGGATCCTGGAGAAATTGATGAGAAAGGCATGGTTCTACTGGCAGCCCCGTGTAGGGAAACCGTATTGGAATATGCACTATGCTTTCCGCGGCCACATTGTAGTATTGTGTGACGAGAATACAGGTTCAGACGGCGAAGCAGTTACAGAAGGAATCCGGCGATTGAAGCTCGGGACGATTATGGGTACTAGAACCTGGGGTGGTGAAATCTGGTTGACGAGCAGTAATACGCTGGTGGATGATGGCATTGCGACCGCAGCAGAGTTTGGTGTTTTTGCAGACGGCCAGTGGCTGATTGAAGGTCATGGCGTGGATCCGGACATCGTCGTGGACAATGAGCCGTATGAAACCTTTCAGGGAAAAGATGCCCAACTGGATGCGGCAATACAATTCCTGCAAGACAAATTGGTTAAAGAGCCAATTCCCACTCCACAGCCTCCGGCTTATCCAAACAAGAGTTTTCAATATAAGCCATGAACCCGACTTCGCCGAGACGGCTTCGTCGGCAAAGGCCTGAACTTTAAACTCTGAACTTTGAACATTAAACTTTGAACATTTATCTTT
>DAOMZK010000367.1:0-3492 GCA_035438035.1 Cyclobacteriaceae bacterium
CAAGCTTCTTTACGAAGAAAAACGGTTTGCTATCCCGCAAAAAATATTGCGGTCAGGCCGGTTATGCCCGAAATAAGTCTTAATGAACCATAAGACCTGAACGTGAAACGGACAGGTATATACAGTATACCTGAAACTAGAAAAAGCGTGAATGTCGCTGATGAGTCGGGAAAGTCAGGTGAATAAATTCCAGTGAATACACCGGCGATGAATATTGCAGTAATCCGCACCATGGCAAATGGAATCCATTGCATGGAAGGAAAATAGAAGCTCGCAGGAGATTCGGCAAATGCAAATTAACCGCAGAGGCCCAGACAGGGAGTTTGATTGCACTCCTTGGTCTTAGCGGTTATAGACGTCTATCTTAATTTGGAGGATTATTAGTCTGATAGGCTTCGATGATATCACGAACCAGCCGATGTCTGATAACATCTTTCTCGTTCAGCTCAACAAAGCCAATGCCCTTCACACCGTTTAAAATACGAGCCGCTTCTTTCAATCCCGAACGCTGATTGCCGGGTAAGTCAATCTGTGTGGCGTCTCCGGTGACAATCATTTTGGAATCGGGGCCCATCCGTGTAAGGAACATTTTCATTTGCATGGGAGTGGTATTCTGGGCTTCATCGAGCAGAATAAAAGCATTATTTAAAGTACGACCCCGCATGTAAGCCAACGGGGCGATTTCAATTATCTCGCGCTCCATGTAGTAATTCAGTTTTTCGAAAGCCACCATGTCCCCAAGGGCATCATAGATGGGACGCAGGTAAGGATCGATTTTTTCTTTCAGATCGCCCGGAAGGAATCCCAGGTTCTCTCCCGCTTCAACGGCAGGCCGTGTGATGATGATTTTCTTGACTTGTTTGTTTTTCAACGCTCGCACAGCCATGGCAACGGAAATATACGTTTTGCCCGTACCCGCAGGTCCCAGTGCAAACACAAGGTCATTGTCTTTCACCGATTGCACGAGTCGCTGCTGGTTGGGAGTCTTAACTTTTATTGGATTTCCCCTTGTCCCAAAAAGAAGAATACCGTCGGAATCATCGGAGATAGCCTCCTGTTTTTCCTGTGAAATATATCCGCGTACGTTCTCTTCCGTAATCCGCCCGAACTGGTGGAAATGGTCGATAAGTGCATTCAGTATATCTGAAATCTGGACAATGTCGTTGCTCTCGCCTTTGATGAGTATCTCATTGCCACGGGAGACGATGCGGCTCTTTGGAAATGCGGAAGACAACTCGTTAATAGTCTTGTTGTCAAGCCCCAGGAAGTCAACCAGGGTGACATTGTCGAGCGTAATGGTCTTTTCGATCAGTGAATTAATATGAAAATGATTTAATTTTGCTACAAAACTAATCAATATCCGGTTCACGGTAAACCCGAGAAGTTTCATTCATGGCCATTGTCACCCTGTTAAGCGATTCCGGAGATACCGACCATTATGTGGCGGCTATCAAGGCGAGGGTGCTCAGTACCAATCCCGGCCTCACTTTAGTTGACATCAGCAACAGCATTGCTGCCTGCGACATTGCGCACGGCGCATTTGTTCTTAAATCTGTCTTTCGCGATTTCCCCAAAGGCACCGTTCATATTGTAGCGGTTGACGCCAGTGGAAACAAGGGAGATGCTTTCATCGCACTGCAACTTGAGGATCACTATTTTGTTAGTATTGATAATGGATTGCTGGGACTGATCAGCGACAAACCTCATCAAAACCTGGTGGAGCTGAACGCTATCAATCCTGTAGTAACCACTTTTCCCGAAAAAGATATTTTAGCACCAGCAGCCGCCAGGCTGGCCAGCGGTGTCTCCCTTTCCAGCCTGGGCACTCCGCTTCCTTCATTCAAAAAGATGACCGACCGGCATGTAAAAGCCACCAAAAGACAAATCCTTGGTCATGTTGTGCGGGTGGACACGTATGGCAACCTGATTACCAACATCGAGAAAGAAGTGTTTGACGTTCTCAGCAAGGGTAAAGTCTTCACGCTGCAATTTGGAGGTGAGAAAGTCAGGCGAATTCACACGCATTATTTCCAGGCCGAACAAGGTGATTGTTTTGTTCTTTTCAACAGCCTGGGGTTACTGGAGATTGGAATATTCAAGGGCAATGCAAGCGAATTACTGGGACTGAGCTACGACAGCCCGGTAAATATTATTTTTGAGGACTAACTACCCTCTGAAAGTCTTACCGGTTAAAATTCAAACTATCTCAACTTTTTAAGGAATAGTATTTTATAGCTCTTTCTGCATTTTATTTTCCGGGGGTGCGGGAATGCGAGACGCATCCGGCAGGACTTTTCATAGGAAGGGAACAGTAGACAGAACCACTCATTCCAGGAATTGACTAACTTTCCCGGATGTTAATCCGCATTGTTCGAATGCATTTCACCGAAGCCGGCGTTGATGAATTCCTGGAAATATTTAACAGGCACAAAGACGCCATTCGCAACTTCCCCGGATGCTCACATCTGCAATTGCTAAAAGATGCGGAAGACCCGCTGTGTTATACCACACTCAGCCACTGGTCTCATCCCGATGATCTGGAAAAATACCGCAAGTCCGAACTGTTTGGCAGCGTGTGGGGGCGAGTGAAGACCTTGTTTGCGGAACGGTCGCAGGCGTTCTCGTTGGAGCGGTTTATTGAATTGTGAAATCGTTGTTCGTATCCTTACCTAACTCTTCCCGTAGTAGGCTTCATTCCAGCGAAGTTCATTCTTCACAGAGGAAATGGTTGTCCCTTTCCCGATTTTGATCATTTCGATACCCGCCATCTCTGCAAAATCTTCCAGGTGTTCTGCCGTGAGATTCTGACTGTAAACCGTGTGATGAGCACCGCCGGCAAGGATCCAGGATGCACATGCAGTATTCATGTCGGGTAATGGTTTCCAGAGTACGCGCGCTACCGGAAGTTTAGGCAATGGTTTTTCCGGTGCCACTGCCTCCACTTCATTCACCAACAAACGGAAGCGGTTGCCCATATCAATCATTGACGCATTGAGTGCCGCCCCGGCAGCTACATTAAACACCAGTCTTACAGGATCAGCCTTTCCACCAATACCCAGGGGATGAATCTCACAGGAGGGTTTGCCGTCCGCGATGGACTCGCAGATTTCCAGCATGTGGGCGCCCAGCACCTGGTTGTTACCCTTTTGAAAATGGTAAGTGTAATCCTCCATGAAAGAATTTCCTCCCTTCATTCCGGATGCCATCACTTTCATGGCGCGCACGAGGGCGGCAGTCTTCCAGTCTCCTTCCGCACCAAATCCATATCCATGTGCCATCAGTCGTTGTGCCGCGATGCCCGGCAACTGAACCAGTCCATGCAAATCTTCGAAAGTATCCGTGAACCCTTTGAATTTCCCTTCATGTAAAAATTTGAGCATCCCGATTTCAATTTTTGCTGCAGCCTTCAACGAGGTCCGGCTCGCCCCGTCACCCTTTAATGCGGGTGCAAGGGAATACGATTCTTCATATACTTTCAGCAACTCCTGAATT